>JALYFY010000399.1 GCA_030777385.1 Pseudomonadota bacterium
GGGCCTTGGCCCAGTGACCCGGATCGCGTAAGGCCGCCTCAATAGGCTCGCCCCAGATCGTCTCGTAGGCCGGGCTGACGTACTCCATCTTGAGGGTGTCGAGATCCTGGATCCACAGCACCGTGGACGAGTGTTCGGCGAACTGCCGGAAACGCTCCTCACTGTCCCGGAGCGCCGTCTCGGCCCGGGCACGCCGGATCGAGGTCCAGGTGCGCTCGGCCACTTCCTCGACCAGCGACACCTCGTCATCGCGCCAATGGCGTGGCTCGGTCTGATGCACATAAAGAGCGGCGACCAGCCAGCCCTCCCTGAGCAGGGGCGCAATGATGGTGGAGCGCTTTCCCGCCCGGAGGAACTCGGCGGCGACGGGCTCCTCCGCGGTGAGCGGATGCGCCAGGGCATCGTCGATGCACACGGTGCGCCCCGCCTTCAACTCGCGGTCGATCAAGGGACCAAAGTCACTGATGCGGTGCTTGCCAGCAAAGCTTGGGGTCGTGGCATCGGTCCAGTCGCGCTCAACCGCAAAGGACTTGCCGCTCTCACTCTGTTCATAGTACCCGGCGCGGTTCGCCCTCAGGTGGTGTGCCAGCATCTCCGCGGCCGTGGCCATGACCTCGCGGGCCTCGACCACCCGACGTAGGCGTGTGCTCAGATCGACCAGAAATCGAAGCCGCTGCTCAGTGAGCACACGCTCCGTCGTCTCCTGCAAGATAATCAGAACACCACCAGGCTGGTCAGTCCCATCCATGACAGGGCTGATTGAGCCGGTCCACCAGGTCTTCTCGGGGTAACCTCGTCGCTGCACGATGTCGATGGGCACGTCTTGAACATAGGTCGTCTCGCCCCGAAGGGCTCGCATGACCATTGGGGACACGATTTCCCAGATCTCGGACCACGCCTGCGGCAGAGGTTGCCCGAGTGCCTCCGGCCTTTGCCCACGTAGCTTGAGAGCGGGATCATTGTAAAAGGTGATGAGGTCCGCCCCCCAGGCGAGATAGGTCGCGAAGGCGGAGTGGAGCATGTTGCCGAGTGTGATACAGAGCGCTTCCGGCCAAGTTTCGATGGGGCCAAGCGGCGAGCCTGACCAATCATACGACTGAATTTGGGCGCCCATGGTGCTGCCCTTCAAGAATCTCATCGTGCGCAAGCCGCCATCTCTCCGTCGTTTGCCTGTGATCACGACCGGTTACTCTTGGCTATTATAGGTCTGCACCTCAACCTGGGCGCATCGGTCGTGCTCATTGACCATTCTGCCCCGTCCGAGACGCCGTACTATCATGACGCAGGTTCACATTGAGCGGCTGGAGGGTATTTCTCCGTCGTAGTATGCCGACATGACAACGCAGACGCGCCGGAATAGATAAACCATACCGGCATCGTTACTTTTGCCCCTACGGGCCGGACCTTGGAGCGCCCCCTGGAACAGAGGGCGCTTTCTTTTTTAGAGGCAGGATCTTCAGGAAACCTGTCTCACGAAACGCTAGGCTTCGCTTAGAGCGGGACCTCAGAAGCAAACGGCAGTCCAAGCAGCCCTTGCCGCGCTGTGCCCATCACTGCTGTCATCGCCCCGAACCGCAACACCGACCTGGTCTATTAGCATGTCGAGTGGTGTGCATTTTCCAGGCTACGTGCATGGGAAGGGCTGCTCTGGGTCTTGGTCGTGTTAAAACGCTTTGGCAGAGGTGAATTGCGGCTTTCCGTGCTCCAAAGCCCTTCACCATCACCGGCGGGCGCGGATTGACTTATCGTCGATGGAATGAGGCTTCTATCGTCTCTGAAGCAAGGATCCGGCGTGTCACAGGCTTAATGACACAAGCGCAGCCCTGCCCCTATGCCCTGAGGGCGGCCATCAGCGGCTGGATGCCCAGGATGTTCAGCACCCGGGTGAGATTGTAGGCCAGCACGTGCAGGGCCATCTCGCCCCTCACCTTCGGCAGCCGCTTCATTAGGAAGTGGATGGCGCCCATGCGCATCTTGATCGTGCCGAAAGGATGCTCAACCGTCTCGCGGCGTTGGCGCATGGCTCCTGGGTTCAGATCGAGCCTGCGCTGCACCGCCTCCAGCACGTCTTCATGCTCCCAGCGCACGATCCGCCGCTCCTTGGCCGTCGTGCAGCGGCTCTTCAGCGGGCGGGTGTGACAGGCGGTGGTCCAGTAGCGCCCTAGCGTCAGCCCACGCTCGACGTTGCTGTAGCAGTATTTGAGCTTCTCGCCCGCCGGGCAGCGGCAGGCGTCCTCCTCGGGCAGATAGACGAAGTCCTGTTTGCCGAACCGGCCATCCGCTTTCGAGCCGGAGGTCATCGGCTTGGGCAGGGTGACGGTCACCCCCGCTTGGTCGCAGGCCAGGATCTCCTGGCTGTACCAATAGCCTGGATCCGCGACAGCCTCGAGCGTCTCCACCTCCAGGACAGCCTTCGCTTCCTTGCCCATGGTGGAAAGCTGGGCGCGGTCGCAGCCATCGTTGGTCACCTCATGCGCCACGATGAGATGGTGCTCGGTCTCGACCGCCACCTGCACGTTGTAGCCCACGACCCCGGAGCCGCGCCCGCTGGTCGCCATCGAGCGTGCATCCGGGTCCGTCAGTGAGATCTGCTGATCGGGAGAAGCCAGCATCTGCGCTTCAAGCTCAGCCAGACGTTGCATCTCCTGCTCGAGCCGGGCGATCTTCTCTTTCAGCCGGGTGGTCC
>JALYFY010000400.1 GCA_030777385.1 Pseudomonadota bacterium
GGCATCACTAAGCCCCCGCAGACATTCCCTGAACTGCTCGAAGCCGCCGCAGCCTTGACGAAGCAGGGCAACGGCACGCGGTTCGGTCTCGGCACCTGCGCTCGTCAGGGTGGTGCGATCGTCGACCATTTCCTGCCGTGGCTGCGCTCTGCCGGTGGCGATCTCTACAATCCGCAGACGGGCGACATCTTTGTGACCAAGCCGGAGTCCATCGAAGCACTCCAGTTCTATGGTGACCTTCTTGCCAAGCACAAGGTGGTCCCGCCGGATGCCGTGACCTGGGAATGGGACGAAATCATCGCGAACGGTCAGAACGACCGCTACGCCATGGCGGTGACGGTCAATGCCTCAGCAACACCTCTGAACCGCAACCCGTCGTCCAAAACGGCCGGAAAGTGGGGGTGGACGGTTGTGCCCGGAATGAACACGCCCGACCAGTCGAGAAGCCTCAATGGCGGCTGGGCGTTTGCGGTGCCGAAGGATGCCAAGAACAAGGATTGGGCTTGGGAGTTCGTCCAGCACATCACCGGTCCTGAGTGGTCCCGCCGCTCGCTGGAGAAAGGCAATGCGCCGGCACGTCAGTCCGTGCTGAACGATCCTCAGGTCACCCAGGAATACGGCTGGGCACCTGCTTCGGCAGCCTCGCTGAAGACCGCAATCATGAATCCGCGCGATCCGAACTGGGGTGCATTCGAGCAGCATCTCCGTTCCGGCATCTCCCAGGTGATGCTGGGTCAGACCAGTGCAAAGCAGGCCATGGAAACCGTGGCCTCGAACTGGAAGCGCGTGATGGTTCGCACGGGAATGAACTGAGCCGGTTCGAAGCTGGCCATGAAAATGCCCGGTGGAAACACCGGGCATTCTTTTTGAAAAGGCTCTTTAAAGATCCAGCACAAGTTTAGCGGATAAAGATCGGGAGCAGCAGATCATCATGGTCTTGTTCTGCTCGCGCTCAGCGCCAGTCAGGTACTCGTCACGGTGGTCGGGCGCCCCCGCCAGCACCGCGACCTCGCAGGTGCCGCAAACGCCCTCTTCACAGGAGAAGGCGACGTCGACGCCGGCCTTCAGCAGCACGTCGAGGATCGATTGTCCCTGATCGACGTCCAATGTCAGGCCCGAGCGAGCCAGCTCGATCTGGAAGCTGGTGTCCCTCTTTGCTTTTTCCGCGGACCCGAAACGCTCAATATGAACAAAATCGCCGCCGCGATGAGCTGTTGCCAGATGAAATGCCTCGAGCATGGGGCCAGGCCCGCAGCAATAAAGATGTGCGTCATGCGCTGCGGCACTCACGATGCTTGCGATGTCGAGCCGGTCCCCGGGCGTCTCTTGATCGAAGTAAACCCTGATATCAGCCTCGGCCGAATTCCGTAGATCGTCGATCCAGCTCATGAAGGGGGCGTAGGCGCGCGTGCGCGCCACGTAATGTGCCTCGTAGGGGCGTCTCAGTTCTGAAAGCCGCCTCATCATTGAGATCAGGGGCGTGATGCCGATGCCGCCCCCGATCAGGACGGAGTACGAGGCATCCTCCCGGAGTGGAAAATTGTTTCTCGGCTGGCTGAGAACAACGGTGTCTCCGACCCGAAGATTGTCGTGCACGTACTGGGATCCGCCCCGTCCAGCGTGATCACGATGGATTCCGATGAGGTAGCGATGGCTTTCTGCCTGGTGGTTCACAAGCGAGTAGCTGCGCACCATGCCATTGGGGAGATGAAGATCGATATGCGATCCTGCGGAGAAGGTAGGGAGGGAGCCGGAGCCGGTTGCCGCCAGCTCATAACTCCTGACCGTCTCCGCCTCCACGTCGATTGCCGTCACAATAGCTTCGAACGTAGACCCTGCCATGATCCCAGCCGGTTAACCCTCTGGTCGATGTGTGACGGCATCGACGAGCCTGACGAAAGCGAGCATGCCGGGATCGTGAGATCCCATGCTCTTCTCCGCGAACATGCGCGCACGGCCTATCTTGCAGCTCTCGTTGAAGAAGCGGTCGAGCGCCTCATGTCCCGCACGATCCGCCGCACGGGCAATAGAGGCCTGATCGCTCAGGCCCTCTAAGGATACGGCTACCTCGTGAATGGCATCCAGAACCGTCTTGTCGCCCAGCTTCGCGCCTCCGCGGGCAATCATCGCGTCGCGAGCAGCCGCTAGGATCGGCCCCAGCTCCGACCAGTCGATCGCCTCGCGTCCCCTCGTCATCTTCGCAGCGGCCATGAGGCCTGTCGCAAGCAGCGTTCCAAGACTTGAGCCGGTGGCTGTCAGCGCGGCACGGGCGAGCTTGCTGAAAGCATCGCTGGGCGACGGCTCCGAACCGGGCCTGGAATCGGCCATCTGGTTGATGACGCGCGCGAGCATGCTGCCGGTATCGCCGTCTCCAAGCCTTGAATCCGCCTCGTTTAAAACCTGCTCGAGATCGCCCATGGCTTCCTGCATGCTGGCAAGGGCGCTGGCGATATGATGCTGTGTGAACCCGGTCATGCGACCCTCCAGAAGGGGCAGTCCGCAGGCGCAGCCAGCAAAGCGGCCAGTTCGTCGTCGAGAACGTGCAGGCTGATAGATGCGCCTGCCATCTCCATGGAGGTCACATAGTTTCCGACCATGGGCTGAACGATTTCGATCCTTTCACTCCGAAGGCGTTCGGACGCTCTTCGATAGAGGATGAACAGTTCCTCGAGCGGGGTTGCCCCGAGACCGTTGATGAGGATGGACGCGCGGCCGGTTGTGATCGGTTGATCTGCGAGCAGACGGTCAAGCATTTCGTCGACAATCACATCGGCGGCTTTGAGCTTGTCTCTCCAAATCCCGGGCTCGCCGTGAATTCCCATGCCCATTTCGATCTCGTCGGCGCCAAGGCTGAAAGTGGGCTTGTCCGCCGTCGGCACCTGACAGGGAGCCAGGGCAACGCCGATGGTGCGTGTGGCCTCTACCGCCTTGCGGGCGACGCGCGTGACCTCAGCAAGATCGGCGCCTTCGTCGGCCTTGGCACCTGCCGCCTTGTAGGCATAGATCAGCCCAGCGACGCCACGGCGTTTGTGCCGCTCGTCCGCGCTGCCGCTCGCAATATCGTCGACCCCGAGAACGGTCGTGGTGCGAATGCCTTCCTCCTCCAGGAACTCGCCTGCCATGTCGAAGTTCATGCGGTCGCCGCCATAGTTTCCATAAAGGCACAAGACGCCTTGCCCGCCGTTCGCAAGCCGGATCGCATCCATGCAGGAATCGATATTCGGACCTTCGAACAC
>JALYFY010000401.1 GCA_030777385.1 Pseudomonadota bacterium
TCGGCTTCATCGATCTCGCGCTCGAGCGCGCCTTCATCTATCGCGAGCATGCCCCCAGCGAAGTCGTGGACCTGCCCGAGGGCGAACTGCCGCGGGAGAAGGAGGCGCGCTACGCCATGCTGGAGCGCCTGGCCGACTACGACGACGCGCTCATGGAGGAGCTGATCTCCGAGATCGAGCCGCCGCGCGATCAGATCTTCGACGATCTGTCCAAGGAGCTGAAGGAGCGGCATGTGGTGCCGGCGCTGATCGGCTCGGCCGAGCGCGGCAACGGCATCACGCGGCTGCTCAAGGCTCTGCGCCACGAGGCGCCCACCCTTGCGGAGACGCGGGCGCGCCTCGGGATTCCTGAGGCCGGCGCGCCGCTGGCGCAAGCCGTGAAGACCCTGCATATGGGCCAGGGCGGAAAGCTGTCCGTTGCTCGTGTGATGCGGGGCACCTTCCATGAGGGCGACACGGTGGTGGGCTCGCGCGGCACGGAGGGGCGGATCGGCAGCCTGCTTTCCATGGTGGGCAGCACCACCAGCCGCAAGCCCGAGGCCGGTGCCGGCGAAACCCTCGGCTTCGGCCGCCTGGAGGGGATCGCGACCGGCGACAGCTTCGCGTCCGGCAAGGCCCGGCCCGAGGCCATCGTGTCCTCGGCGCCCCCTGAGCCGGTTTATGCGGTGGCGCTCAGGGTGAGGGACCGCAAGGACGACGTGCGCCTCTCGAGCGCGCTGGCCAAGATCACCGAGGAAGACCCGTCCCTTCTGGTGGAAACCCGCCCCGAGATGGGCGAGATCCGGCTCCTCGGCCAGGGCGAGATGCACCTGCGGGTGGCCGTCGAAAAGCTCGCCTCCCGCTTCCAGGTGGGCGTGGAGACCGCCAAGCCCAAGGTGGCCTATTGCGAGACGATCAAGCTGCCGGCCGGAGCCCGTGGGCGGCATCGCAAGCAGACCGGCGGTCATGGCCAGTTCGGCGATGTGATGATCGAGATCAAGCCGCTGCCTCGCGGAGAGGGCTTCGCGTTCCAGGATCGCATCACCGGTGGGGTGGTTCCCCGCCAGTACATCCCCTCGGTCGAGACGGGGGTGCGGGATGCGCTCAAATGCGGCCCTCTCGGGTTTCCGGTGGTGGACCTGGCCGTATCGCTGACGGATGGCTCCTACCACACGGTGGATTCATCGGACGCGGCCTTCCAGGCGGCGGCAAAACTTGCCCTCGCAGAAGCCCTGCCGAAGGCCAAGCCCGTGCTGCTGGAGCCGGTGCTGTCGGTGGAGATCACGATTCCCTCGGAAGCTCTCTCGAAGGCAACGGCGCTCGTGACCGGACGGCGAGGGCAGATCCTCGGCTATGACGGGCGGCCCGGCTGGTCGGGCTGGGACGTGCTCAGCGCGACCATCCCGGAATCCGAGATCGGCGACCTCATCGTCGAGCTGCGCTCGGCCACGGCCGGTGTCGGAACCTTCTCGACCCGGTTCGACCACATGGCGGAACTGAGCGGCCGTCCGGCCGACATGGTGCTCCAGAAGGCTCACTGAACGATCCTGGACCTGAACGATCCATCCAGGATCGTTCAGGTCTGAACTATCCTGTCGACAAATGTGACCTTCCGCGCCAAGTTAAGCTTTGATGGAGAGTTCGATCTCCCATGAAGCAGACCGCGCAAAAGCGGGAGGAAAGAATGAACGCCACACCCTCAACCTCCGTGCTGGCAGGCACCGCAGGCGATCTCGCGAGCCGGCCCTGGCTCAAGTCCTATCCCCCAAGCGTCCCGCCGGTCATCGACGAGGCGGGGATCGGCACGCTCAACGACATCTTCCGCAAGGCACTCCAGGATTTCCCGAACCGGGCAGCCGTCGAGAGCTTCGGCAAGCGGATGACCTATGGGGAGTTGGGGCGCGATGCCGATGCGGTCGCCTCGTGGCTGCAGGGGCAGGGGCTGAAGAAGGGCGACCGGGTCGCGATCATGCTGCCCAACGTGATGGCCTTTCCGGCGATCCTGTTCGGGGTGCTTCTGGCCGGCGGCACGGTGGTCAACGTCAACCCGCTCTACACGCCCAGGGAGCTCACCTATCAGCTCAAGGATTCCGGGGCCCGCTTCCTGTTCGTGCTCGAAAACTTTGCCGCGACGGTCGAGGAGTCTCTTCTCGAGGTCAAGCTGGACCGGGTGGTTCTCGTGACGCCGGGCGATCTGCTCGGCCTCAAGGGCACGATCGTCAATCTCGTGTCCCGCCACGTGAAGAAGGCCGTCAGGCCGTTCCGCCTGCCGCAAGCCGTTGCCTTCAAGGCCATCATGGCCGAGGGAGCAAGGCGCAAGCCGCAGGCGGTTGCCGTATCGCCCGACGATATCGCGTTCCTGCAGTATACGGGCGGAACGACGGGCGTAGCCAAAGGCGCCGTCCTGCTTCACCGCAACGTGGTGGCCAACGTGCTGCAATGCGAAGCCTGGATGCTGCCGTTCTTCGGCGAGCGCCAGGATCACGTGATGGTGACGGCCCTGCCGCTCTATCACATCTTTGCCCTGACGGTCTGCGGGCTCCTGATGACGAAGATCGGCGGATGCCAGCTGCTGATCGCCAATCCGCGCGACATTCCCGGCTTCGTCAAGACGCTGCAGAAGAGCCGCATCACGCTCATGTCCGGCCTCAATACGCTCTACAATGCCCTGGCGCACGCTCCCGGCATCGAGAAGGTGGACTTCTCCCAGATGGTCTTTGCCGTCTCCGGCGGCATGGCCACCCAGGAGGCCGTGGCGAAGAAGTGGAAGGACATGACGGGGCAGCCCATCGTGGAAGGCTATGGCCTGTCGGAGACATCGCCCGTGGTCTGCGCCAACCGCCTCGACATCAAGGATTTCACCGGCACCATTGGTTATCCCCTGCCGTCCACGGACGTATCCGTGCGCGGGAGCGACGGGACGGTCCTGCCCTATGGCGAGCGCGGCGAGCTCTGCGTGAAGGGTCCGCAGGTCATGGCCGGCTACTGGCAGCGGCCGGACGAGACCGCAAAGGTGATGACGCAGGACGGCTGGTTCCGCACCGGCGACGTGGCGGTGATCCTTCCCGATGGGGAGGTGAAGATCGTGGACCGGATGAAGGACATGGTTCTCGTCTCCGGGTTCAACGTCTATCCGAACGAAGTCGAAGACGTGCTCGTCAAGCATCCGCTTGTGATGGAAGCTGCCGTCATCGGTCTGCCGGATGAGCATTCGGGAGAGGCGGTGGTCGCCTATGTGGTGCGGAAGGATCCCAGCCTCACGGCGGATGACCTGCGCCAGTTCTGCCGGGAGAACCTGACGGGCTACAAGGTGCCGCGCCGGATCGAATTCCGGGAGGCCCTGCCGAAGACCAATGTGGGCAAGGTTCTGCGGCG
>JALYFY010000402.1 GCA_030777385.1 Pseudomonadota bacterium
GAGGCGGAAATGTTGACGACGGCGCCCGTGACCTCCTCGGCCAGATCCGCAAAGGACTCCGGCGCGGAGCGGGCGACGGCCGGCAGGGGCATCGCAGTCGCGACGATCGTCATGACCGCGAAGCAGGACGCGGCCAGCCGGCGCATGGGGCGCTGAGGCAGCGCTGTCTTCATGGCGTGAGTCATCGAGAATCCTCTCATGGAGATCATGAACATAGATTGTGGGTCGGTCGCGTCATTCAAGCGGCGACCACGCCGAAAGCCAGCCAAGCTTACCCAAACTGACGCGCGAACCATATGACCGCAAGGCCGATCAGCGCCGACACGATGCCGACAATCCTCATTCGGTCGCTCGGGCTATGCGCCGCCTCATACATGGCCCGACGCATGCTTTCGGGGAAGGCGGCAAACAATAAGCCCTCGACCGCGAGAGCGAGGCCGAGGGCTGCAACAAGGTCGAGCATCAGAGCTTATCGGGCAGGAACCGGCTGAGCCGGGGTTGCGGTCCCGGGAGCCGGGGAGCCGTTGCTCCCGCTGTTCCGCTGACCGGTCGAATCGTTGAAATAACGGAAGAAATTGGACTCGGGGCTGATCACGAGACGGGTATCGCTTCCCTTGAACCCAGCCTCATAGGCCTGCATGGACCGGTAGAAGGAGAAGAACTCCGGGTCCAGGCCGAACGCTTCGGCCAGAATGCGGTTTCGGTCCGCATCGCCCTGACCGCGCAGTTCCTCGGCCTTCCGGTTCGCCTCGGCGCGGATGATTGTCGCCTCGCGTTCGGCCGTCGCCCGGATGGTCTGCGCCCGCTGCTGGCCGTTGGCGCGCAGGTCCGCGGCCTCGCGCTCACGTTCGGTGCGCATCCGCTGGTAGACGGCCTGGCTGTTGGCCGCGGGCAGATCGACGCGGGTGAGACGCACGTCGATCATCTCGATGCCGAGGCTTCCCGCCTGCCGGTTCACATCCTCTTGAATCCGGTTCATCAAGGTCGCTCGCTCGGTGCGGACGATGGCATCGCGAGAGGCGCTTGCCAGGACGTTGCGCATGGCCGAGTTCGTGAAGCTCTGCAGTCGCTGATTGGCCAAGGCGATGTTGCCGACCGCCTGATAGAACCGGAGCGGATCGATGATCCGGTAGCGGGTGAAGGCGTCAACCTCCAGGTTCTGCCGGTCGGCGGAGAGAAGAGTCTGAACAGGCAGGTCCAGATCGAGCACCCGCTTTTCGAAGTAGGTGACATTATCGATCAGCGGCACCTTGAACTTCAGTCCCGGCTCGGAAATCGCCGACTGCACCGCGCCGAACCGCAGAACCAGGGCATACTGGGTCTGCTGCACGATGAAGACTGCACTGTAGAGAATGATTGCAGCAAGACCCAGAAGGATCAGGAGACCTGTGCGAAGAGTTGTATTGTTCATCGCGTAGCCCCCTGCGGGTTGGCGGCATTGCCCGGCTGTTGCGGGCGCGGCTGCAACTGATTGAGCGGCAGGAAGGGCACGACGCCCTGTCCGTTCTGGTCGACGATGATCTTTTCGACGCCGCCGTAAACACGCTCCATGGTTTCAAGGAAGATACGCTCGCGGCTCACGTCCGGGGCCTTGCGGTATTCCTCGTAGACCTGCCGGAAGCGGGCAGCCTGACCGGACGCGTCGGCAACGGACTGCTCCCGATAGCCTTCGGCCTGCTGCACGATACGGGCGGCCTCGCCTCGAGCCTCGGGAACGACGCGGCTGGCGAAGGCGCCTGCCTCGTTCTGAACGCGCACCGCGTCCTGCTGGGCGGCGTTGACGTCGAAGAAGGCCTGCTGCACCTCGGATGGAGGCCGGACGGCCTGGAGCTGGACCACGTTGATCAGGACGCCGGCGCCGTAAGCATCGAGCGCCTCCTGCATGATCTGGCGCACTTCCTGCGCGACGCTGGCCTGCTCGGTGGTCAGGATCGCCTGGATGTTGCGGCGGCCGATGGTCTCGCGCATGGCGCTTTCCGCCACCGACTTGATGGTGCCATCGGGATTCTGCAGGTTGAAGACGTAATCCTGCGGCCGTGCCGGATTGATCTGCCAGACCGCATCGAAATCGATATCGACGATGTTCTCGTCGGCGGTGAGCATCAGGCTTTCCTCGATCACGTCGCGGGCCCGGCCCTGCCCCGTCGGGGTTGAGCGGTAGCCGACCTCGACCCGCTGCTGAGCGGTGACGTTGGGCTTCATCACGCGCCCGATCGGATAAGGAAGGTTGTAGCGCAGGCCTTCGCCGGTCGTCCGGGTATACTCCCCGAAGATCATGTTGATGCCGACCTCATTGGGCCGCACCGTGTAGAAACCGGTCAGGAGCCACACGGCGAGCACGCCGAGGACCAGGACGATCAGGCCTCGCCCGCCCATGGACCCGCCTGGAATGAAATCCTTCAAGCGGTCCTGGCTGCGGCGCAGAATATCTTCGAGATCAGGGGGCGTTCCATTGCCCTGTGGGCCGCCGGAGCCCCAAGGGCTCTTGCCGCCTCCCGATCCGCCGCGTTGCCCCCAGGGGCCACCGCCGCCGCTTTGGTTACTCCAAGGCATAGGACGCCTTTCCTCACTCTGAAAAGACCGGCCGAGACAGCCGATAGGAATGTACGACGGTTGTGGGTGTTGCCTCTTCCGCCTGTCAAGCCTGCGAATTGGGGATTGAAAGAGGTTTCGTCAACCTAGGTGAAGGTCAAGGGCGCCTTTCAAGATCAATAAAGGTAAACGGATGCTCGTCATCCGGCCCCTTTGGATGTTCGACGCGCCCGATCTCGCGAAACTGTGACCGGTCGAACGACGGGAAGACGGCGTCTCCCTCCGGTGCGGCATCAACCTCGGTGAGGAAGATTGTCCGGACATGCGGCAGAGCCAGGGCGTAGATCTCAGCCCCGCCTGCAACTGCTATGGCATCGGCCCCCATCGCGGCGGCAAGATCTGCTCCCTTGGCGACTGCCTCCTCCCAGGTGTGAGCCACATGCACGCCTTCGGCAGCAAAAGCGGGATCGCGCGTCAAAACAACCGTCTCCCGTCCTGGCAGAGGCTTCCCGATGGACTGGAACGTCTTGCGGCCCATGATCACCGGTTTACCCATGGTGAGCCTGCGAAAGCGTCCCATGTCGGTCTTGATACGCCAGAGAAGATGGTTGTCCCGCCCGATGACTCCGTTTCGGGCGCAGGCAACAACAAGAATCAAGGGCAGTGTCATGGCTCCTCCGCCAGTTGTCTTAAGGGCTCGCCCGTCATGCGTTGCACCGTCCACTCCTCCATCGGGATGGCGCCGATGGAGCGGTAGACCCGCAGGGCAGGCTCGTTCCAGTTGAGTACCCACCACTCGAGGCGGGGTAGCCCCTCAGCGAGGCAACGCTGGGCCAGATGACGCAGCAGGGCCTTGCCGATCCCTTTGGAGCGGGCTTCCGGTCTGACGAAGAGATCTTCCAGATAGATTCCATGGCGCCCGCGAAAGGTTGAGAAATTGTAGAACCACAGGGCAAAGCCGACTGGCTCCCCATCCCACTCGGCAATATCGGCGAAAACACGAGGGTTGGGACCAAAGAGGGCTGTGGCGATATCAGGCTCGGAGGCATCAACCTCATGGGCCAGCCGCTCGTACTCGGCGAGTTCCCGGATGAAATCGAAGAT
>JALYFY010000403.1 GCA_030777385.1 Pseudomonadota bacterium
GCACTGCCTCCCCGGCTTTCAGGCGAAGCACATTCAGCAGGTAGTTGGCCTGGCCACGGTCGAGAGCGATCCTGGCGCCGCCCTGAAGGGGCGCGTCGATGAAGAGGCGGGGGGCATTGAAATCGTAGTCGGCCATGGGAACCCGGGCGTTGAGAGTTTAAGCCTTATCAACTTCCCCGGCCTTGAGGGAGGGGACCGGGCGTCCTGGACACGGGAAATTCAGGTGCGCGATGGCACGTCTAGGCCTCAGGCGACCATTCGCCTCTTGGCCTGACGGCCCCTTACCTGTTAACAGAGCGCAGGCCCGCGAGACGTCGCGGGCTTTTTGAAGGAATTTAGGCATGACGCACATTCGTTCGCACCTCATGGCTGCGTTGGCCGTTGCCGGCATTTTCGCGACCGCTCCTGCTCTTGCGCAGTCGAGCGCCTGCCAGGAAGGGCAGAAGATCCTGCAGGAGCGCCAGGGCCTCGTTCAGCAGATCAACAAGCTCAGCGAAGGCAACAAGAAGAAGCAGGTCGACCCGCGCGCCGCCTGCACGATCTTCTCCAAGCTCGTGGTGAACGGCGCGGCCGGCCAGAAGTGGATGACGGACAACAAGGACTGGTGTCAGATTCCCGATCAGGTGGTCGAGGGCTTCAGCAGGGACCACAAGCGCTCGCAGGAGATCAAGGGCCAGGCCTGCGGGGCTGCCGCGAAGATGGCCGAGATGGAAAAGCGGGCCAAGCAGCAGGCGCAGCAGGCCCAGCAGGGCGGCGGCCCGGGCAATCGCATGGGCGGCGGCCTCACCGGCACCCTGAGCGTTCCCAAGGGCGCCCTCTAAGCCGGGCACCCCGGTCGATGCAGCGGCCCGCAGCGCCATCCCTTCCCGATGCGGTCAGGGGCCATTGGGCCGACCGGCTTGCGCCGGCGGCTTTAAGGCCCTACCTGCGCCTCGCGCGGATCGAGCGGCCCATCGGCTGGTGGCTGCTGCTCCTGCCCTGCTGGTGGTCGGCGGCGCTGGCGGCTCTCCATGCCGGGCAGCCCTGGCCCGATCCGGTTCACTGCCTTCTGTTCCTGATCGGCGCCGTGGCCATGCGCGGGGCGGGCTGCACCTATAACGACATCGTCGACCGGGATCTCGACACCCGCGTCGAGCGCACGCGCCAGCGGCCGATTCCCTCGGGGCAGGTGACCGTCAAGGCGGCGCTGGCCTTTCTGGCGCTCCAGGGGCTCGCGGGCCTTCTGGTGCTGCTGCAGTTCAACGGATTCGCCATCGCGACTGGTTTCGCCTCGCTCGGCGTCGTTGCCCTCTACCCCTTCATGAAGCGCTTCTTCTGGATGCCGCAGATCGTGCTCGGGTTCGCCTTCGCCTGGGGCGCCCTCATGGGCTGGGCCGCCGCCTTCGGCTCCCTGAACGGGACCGCAGGGCTTCTTTATCTCGGCAGCATCAGTTGGGTGGTGGGCTACGATACCATCTATGCCCTGCAGGACATCGAGGACGACGAGATTGCCGGCATCAAGTCCTCCGCCCGCTTCTTCGGCGAACGGGTGAAGGTGGGTGTGGGGTTCTGCTACGCCCTCACCCTCCTGTTCATGAGCGCGGCCTTCGTTCTCGCCGGCGTCGGTGTGGCCTCGTTCATAGGCTTGAGCCTCTTTGCTCTCCACCTGGGCTGGCAGGTGGCGCGGATCGACCGGGCCGACGGCGCAGGGGCGCTCCGGCTCTTCCGCTCCAACCGGGATGCGGGCCTGATCCTGTTTGCGGCCATGACCCTCGACTGCCTCGTCTGAGCGACGGCAGGCCCCTTTCGGAAAGGCCGTTTAGACACCCTTTCCTATGCGACAGAAAAGGCAGGGTCCAAGCCCGAAGGCTATGGTATCTCCTGGCAAACGCCCCCATTTCAGGTTCGATGCTGTCCTCCTTGTCCCACCCCGTCTCCTCCCTTGCATCGGCCGTGCGCAATGCAGCCCGTCAGGCCGGGGCCATGGCCCTGCCCTATTTCCGCTCCGGCGGGCAGACGGCGGCGCGGCTCTGGTACAAGGGGCACAGCTCCCCGGTGACGGAGGCGGACATTGCCCTCGACACCTTCCTGAAAGGCCATCTCACCGGGCTTATGCCCGAAGCCGGCTGGCTGTCCGAGGAGACGGCCGACGACCCGGCGCGCCTGGAGCGGAGCTATGTCTGGATCGTCGATCCCATCGACGGGACCCGGGCCTTCGCGTCCGGCCATCCTGACTGGGCGGTCTCCATTGCGCTGGTCCGCGACGGCAAGCCCGTTCTGGGGGTTCTTTATGCGCCCATCCACGACCGTCTCTACGAGGCGCGGCTCGGCGAAGGCGCCTGGTGCAACGGCGAGCGGCTCCAGGTGTCCGAGGCGGAAGCCCTCGACCACGCCCGGATCACGGGCCCCAAGCCTCTCATGGACCGGCTCGAGCACCGCTTTGGCGCAGTCGAACGCCTGCCCAAGGTGCCGTCCCTGGCATTGAGGCTGGCACGGGTTGCCGACGGCTCCATCGATGTGGGCTTGGTCTCGTCCAACGCCCAGGACTGGGACATCGCCGCAGCGGACCTCATCCTGCAGGAGGCCGGCGCCCGCCTCACGGGCCTCGATGGCGCGATCCCGGTCTACAACAGGCCGCAGCCCACCCATGGCGAGATGATTGCCGTTGCGTCACGGTTGCATCCTCGTGCTATTGAGGCCATGAGAGCCTGAACATAGAGCCTGAACGTTTTGGCCTCTCGGCCACCCATCCTTCCAACCCTCGTCAGAAGAGCCCTATCACCATGACCGACCTGCCTGGCAAGCAACTCCTTCATCTGGTTTTCGGCGGCGAGCTCACCAGCCTCGAATCCGTCGACTTCAAGGATCTTTCCAAGCTCGACATCGTCGGAATCTTCCCGAACTACGCTGCCGCCCATGCGGCCTGGAAAGCACGCGCGCAGGCGACCGTGGACAATGCGCAGATGCGCTACTTCATCGTCCACCTCCACCGTCTGCTCGACCCGCAGCAGGGCTGATCCTTCGCGTACGATGGATCTCGTCAAGCGCATCACCCGCTCGCGCGCGGTTCAGGAAGCCCTGGGCTTCCTCGTCGCGGGCTATCTCAAGTTCGTGCACCGCACGAACCGGTTCGTCATGGAACCGGCCGATGCCTATGACCGGATTGAGATGCCCGTGATCGCCGCCATGTGGCACGGGCAGCACTTCATGATCCACTTCGCCAAGCGGCCGCAGGACCGCGCGGCAAGCCTCGTGTCCCGCTCGGGCGATGGGGAGTTCAACGCCATTGCCCTGCGCCATCTCGGCGTTCGCGCGATCCGCGGCTCGGGCGCGCGCGGGCGCGACATCCGCAAGAAGGGCGGCGCCCAGGCGATGCGGGCCATGCTGCGGGCGCTGGGTGACGGCGAGATGGTGGTGATGACCGCCGACATCCCGAAGATCGCGCGGGTGTGCGGCCAGGGCATCGTCACGCTGGCCCAGCTGTCCGGGAGGCCCATCGTGCCCGTCGCAGTGGTTACGAGCCGCCGGATCGACTTCGACAGCTGGGACAAGGCCAGCATCGGCCTGCCGTTCGGGCGCGGAGCCATCGTGCTCGGCCATCCTGTCCATGTGCCCAGGGAGGCGGACGAGCAGGCCTTGGAAGGCTTGAGAAAGATCGTCGAGAGGGAGCTCGACCGGGTTCACGAGCGGGCCTATGCCCTCGTGGGCTCCAGGGACCCGGGCGCCAGGCGCAATCCTGTTCTCATGGAAGGCTCCGGGGCATGAGCCTCCCGATCGTCTTCAAAACCTACCGCGCGATGGTATCCGTGCTGGAGCCTGCCGTGCTCGGCCTCCTGTACTGGCGCCAGAGGAAAGGGCGCGAGGACCGCACCCGGCTTGGCGAGCGGCAGGGCCATCCGAGCCGGCAGCGGCCCAAGGGACACCTGATCTGGGTGCATGGGGCGAGCATCGGCGAGACCCTGTCCCTGCTGCCCGTCGTGGAGCGGCTGACGCAGCGGGGCCTTGCGGTTCTGGTCACCTCCGGCACCCGCACCTCGGCCGCCTTGATCGCGAGGCGGCTCCCGCCAGGAGCCATCCACCAATTTGTGCCGCTCGACGTGCCACGTTATATAAAGCGCTTCCTGGACCACTGGCAGCCCGACTTGGCCCTTATCGCGGAATCGGAAATCTGGCCCAACACGGTGATGGCGCTCGACGAGCGCCATATCCCCCTGGTCATGGTCAACGGGCGCATGTCCGACCGGTCGTTCCAGCGCTGGCAGAAGATGCCGGGCATCATCAGGGGGCTTCTCGAGCGCTTCGCCCTGTGCCTGGCCCAGACCGCGGACGATGCGGAGCGGCTGGCACGGCTCGGCGCGCCCCGAGTGGTCGTCACAGGCAACATCAAGTTCGACGCGGCGCCCCCGCCGGCCGATCCGCGGACAGTGGCCCATCTCTCGGGACTGATTGCAGGCCGTCCGGTCTGGCTCGCCGCCAGCACGCACCAAGGCGAGGAAAGCGCCATCGTCACCGTGCATCGCGCCCTGGCGAAGCGCCACCCGAACCTGCTCACCATCATCGCGCCCCGCCACCCCAATCGCGGGCCTGAAGTGGCTGGGATCGCCGGGCAGGCGGGCCTGCGCGCGGGGCGGCGCTCGGACGGCATGCACCCCGACCGGGCAACCGACGTCTACGTGGTCGACACGGTGGGCGAGATGGGCCTGTTCTACCGGCTCTCCCCCATCGTGCTGATGGGCGGCACCCTGGTGCCCATCGGCGGCCACAACCCGATCGAGCCGGCAAAGCTCGGCGCCGCCATCCTGCACGGACCTCACGTTCACACGGCAACCGAGATCTACGACGCCCTCGACCGGTCGCGCGGCGCCGTGATGGTGAAGGACAGCGCAACCCTGGCGCGGGCGGTCACCGAACTGCTGGGCAACCCGGCCCTCACCCGCGACATGGCCCGGGCGGCCGGAGAGTCGGTGCAGGCCCTCGGCGGGGCCGTCGATCGCACCATGCAGTCCATCGAGCCTTTCATCGTCCAGGCCAAGCTGGGAGCGCGCCGCTGATGCGCGCCCCGCGCTTCTGGTGGCAGCCGTCCCCCTCGCTGCCGGCGAGCCTGCTCCGCCCGGCTGGCCTGATCTATACCTCCCTTGCCGCGCGGCGGATGCGCCGGCACGGCGAGAAAGCCGACCTGCCGGTCATCTGCATCGGCAACTTCACCGTGGGCGGAGCCGGCAAGACGCCGGCGGCGCTTGCCGTGGCCTATCTCCTGGAAGCGGCAGGCGAGAGCCCATCCTTCCTGTCGCGCGGCTATGGCGGGCGGCTGCGCGGCCCGGTCCAGGTCCGGCGCAAGCACACGGCCCTCGATGTGGGCGACGAGCCCATCCTGCTTGCGGGTGCTGCCCGGACCATCGTGTCGCGGGACCGCCCGGCCGGGGCCCGGCTGTCCTACGAGATGGGCTCGACCGTGGTCATCATGGACGATGGGCTCCAGAACCCTTCGCTGATCAAGGACTGCGCCATCGCCGTCGTCGACGGCGCGACCGGCATCGGCAATGGGCTGCCCCTGCCTGCTGGTCCCCTGCGCGCGCCCATGGAAGCCCAATGGCCCCTGGTCGACGCGGTTCTCGTGATCGGCGACGGCGAGCCGGGGCGGCAGGTTGCGGAGGAAGCGAACCGGCACGGCAAGCGCGTGTTCACGGCCCAGATCGTGCCGGCTCCCAGCATGACGAAGGCGCTTGAAGGACGGAAGGTGCTGGCTTTTGCCGGGATCGGACGGCCTGAGAAGTTTTTCGAGACCTTACGGGGTTGCGGCGCCATCGTCGAAACCTCGCGCTCCTTCCCGGATCACCACCGCTACAAGGCCGGCGATCTCGCAGCCTTGAGGCAGGAAGCCGAAGCCCGTGGCCTTCAGGCGATCACGACGGAAAAGGATCTTGCGCGGATTGCCGGCATGAAGACCATGGAGGACTGGACGGACCTGATGGTGCTGCCGATCCGCCTCCAGATCGAGAAT
This sequence comes from Pseudomonadota bacterium, assembly GCA_030777385.1. Classification (GTDB taxonomy): domain Bacteria; phylum Pseudomonadota; class Alphaproteobacteria; order Rhizobiales; family Beijerinckiaceae; genus Microvirga. The sequence continues at coordinate 5,981 of JALYFY010000403.1, forward strand.
GAAGCCGGCCTGCGCAACCTGCTCCTGCGGCGCATCAACGACCGGCGGCTGCGCACCGCCTGACCGGTTCTCGGAGAATGCTTCGGGAATGCTTCAGCGCGACGGCGCGGCCTGTGCGGCGACCCGCATCATCACCGCCTCGGGCGACGCATAGGCCTCCTGCCGCTCGACGCTCCAGTACTTCAGCTCGTCGAGGGGGATCTCGGCGCCGGTTACGGCGCAGCGCACGAAAGCACCGGGCTTCACGACCCGCAGGTTGCTGTCGAGATACTGCACGACGGCTTCGCCGCCGCTGCGTTCAAACTTATTCATCATGGCGAGCATCAAGGGCCGTTCGTTGCGCTGTCTCTCACATAAGGAGAACAGGGAGCTGTTTTCAATGCCGGATCTATCCGGTGCTGTTTCTTCGATGGGCTAGAACAAGGCGCCCTGCTCTTCCGCCGCCACGAGCTTCGGCTTGGCGATCCTGGGCCTTGTCCCGATGCGCCCGCCGGTGGCGTCGGCCTTGCCGTCGGCGAATTCGAGCACGAGGGCTTGGCCGTCCAGCACTGCATCGACGGACCGCATGGGCTGGCCGCTCGCATCGCGCACAAGGGCGAAGCCGCGCTTGAGCACGGACTTGTAGTTCAGGCTGTCGAACAGCTTGGACACGGCCTCGAGCTGCTTGGCCTTGCGGGCGATCTGGCCTTCCAGCGCAGGGCCCAGGCGCTCGGCAACGCTCTTCATCGCATCCCCCGCCCGGGCAACCCGAAGCCGCTCGGCACGCAATAGCGCCTCGCGGGACACCACGAGCCTGGTTCCGATCTGCTTCAGGGTCTCGGTGCGCAGGACCACGGAGCGGCAGACCGCATTGTAGGGACGCGGCCCCACCGCATCGAGCCGGGCGCGCATGCGCGCCACATTGGCCACCGGCGAGACGAGCGCGAGCTGGCGGGAGACCTTGAGCAGCCGCTCCTCATGGCCGCGGGCGTTGCGGGCGAGCGCCGGATAGAGCTTGGTGGCGGCCAAATCGAGCCGCTGGCGCTTGGGGGAGAACAGGGTCTCCGGGCTCGGCAGGGCGCGGGCCGTGGCGCGCAGGTCCGACCGGCGGCGCTCCACAAGCCGCAAGGTGGCCTCCACATGGCGGCGGGACAGGTCGTTCACGCCCGCCATGAGCTCGACGCGCACCGGCACCACCATCTCGGCCGCGCCCGTGGGCGTGGGCGCGCGAACGTCCGCCGCGTGGTCGATCAGGGTCCAGTCGGTCTCGTGGCCCACCGCCGAGACGAGCGGGATGCCGCTCTCGGCGGCGGCGCGCACCACGATCTCCTCGTTGAAGCCCCACAGGTCCTCGATGGACCCGCCGCCGCGGGCGACGATGAGCACATCCGGACGCGGGATTTTTCCGCCGGGCTCCAGGGCGTTGAAGCCCCGGATGGCCGCCGCGACCTCCGCCGCGCTGGTGTCCCCCTGCACGCGCACGGGCCACACCAGGACGTGACGCGGGAAACGGTCCTCCAGGCGATGGAGGATGTCGCGGATCACCGCGCCCGTAGGCGAGGTGACGACGCCGATGACGCGGGGCAGGAAGGGCAGCCGCCGCTTGCGATCCGGCGCGAACAGCCCCTCCGCGTTCAGCTTGCGGCGCCGCTCTTCGAGCAGCGCCATGAGCGCGCCGATGCCGGCAGGCTCCAGGGTCTCGACGACGATCTGGTATTTGGACGAGCCCGGAAAGGTGGTGATACGCCCGGTGGCGATCACCTCCATCCCCTCCTCGGGGCGGATCCTGAGCTTGGCGAAGGCCCCCTTCCAGATCACCGCATCGATGCGGGCGTTCTGGTCCTTGATGCAGAAATAGGCATGCCCCGACGAATGCGGCCCGCGATAGCCCGACACCTCGCCGCGCAGGCGCACATGGCCGAACGCATCCTCAAGGGTGCGCTTGAGAGCGCCCGCCAGATCGGACACCGACCATTCGGGAGCATTCGAGGGAGCTTTTTCTGCGAACATGAGGTGAACCTAATCCGCCCACCCCGGGCCTGCCAAGGGCAGCCGCGCAACGGAGGCCAGGATGGCGCAACCTATCCCCTGTGCATTTCGCCGCGCCCTCTGCTGAAGCAGCGTCTGCCCAATTTCAGGGTAGGCGAGATCGCCGGCAGCCGCTAAGAGCGCGGATATCACAGGAGAGCCTTGCCATGAACATTCTTCTCATCGGGTCCGGCGGACGGGAGCATGCCCTGGCCCGGAGCCTCCAGGCGAGCGATCTCTGCAGCAAGCTTCTGATTGCTCCCGGTAACCCCGGCACCGCGCAGCACGGCACCAATGTGGTGCTCGACGTGACCGACCATCGGGCGGTGATCGATTTCTGCCGGGTGATGAAGGTCGATTTCGTGGTGGTCGGGCCGGAGGCGCCCCTCGTGGCAGGCCTCGTGGACGATCTGAAGGCGGCCGGCATGAAGGCCTTCGGGCCGAGCAAGGCGGCAGCCCAGCTCGAAGGCTCCAAGGCCTTCACCAAGGACCTTTGCGCCGAGTTCAACATTCCCACTGCCGCCTACCGGCGCTTCACCGATGCGGAAGCCGCGAAGGCTTACGTGCGCGGCTACGGCGTGCCGATCGTCGTGAAGGCCGATGGTTTGGCCGCCGGCAAGGGCGTGGTGGTGGCCACCTCCTTCGAGGAGGCGGAAGAGGCTGTCGACATGATGATCGGCGGCGGCTTGGGCGCAGCCGGAGCCGAGGTGGTGATCGAGGCGTTTCTCGAAGGCGAGGAGGCAAGCTTCTTTGCCCTGTGCGACGGCACCCATGCGGTTCCCTTCGGCACCGCCCAGGACCACAAGCGCGTCTTCGACGGGGACAAGGGTCCCAACACCGGCGGCATGGGCGCCTATTCGCCCGCGCCGGTGCTGACGCCGGAGCTTCAGGCCCGCACTATTGCGGAGATCATCGAGCCGACGCTTGCCGGCATGAGGGCACGCGGCACGCCCTATACGGGCATTCTCTATGCCGGGCTGATGCTGACGGAGAGCGGGCCGCAGCTCATCGAATACAACGCAAGGCTCGGAGACCCGGAAACCCAGGTGCTCCTGCCACGCTTGAAATCGGACCTCGTGACCGCCCTGCTCGCCGCCTGCGACGGCGCTCTGAACGGCCTCTCCCTGCAATGGTCGAACGAGGCGGCGCTCACCGTCGTGATGGCCGCGCAAGGCTATCCGGGCGCGGTCGAGAGGGGCTCTGAGATCCGCGGCATCGAGGGGGCGCAAGCGCCCAACGACGTCATCGTGTTCCACGCCGGCACGAAGCAGGACGGCAAGCGGATCCTCGCCAATGGCGGGCGCGTGCTCAACGTCACAGCGCTTGGGGCCACGATCTCCGAAGCCCAGGCCAAGGCCTATGAGGCCGTCTCCAGGATCGACTGGCCGGAAGGCTTCTGCCGCAGGGATATCGGCTGGCGCGCGGTGGAGCGCGAGCGGAGTTGAGGGCCAGTAATCCTCCAGGGTGATGCCGCTAGGGAATGACTCTCCTTAGAGTTGCAACTTTTTTTCCTAAAGCAGAGAATCCCCTTTGCCCAAACACGCTCTAGCTTGATAGAAGGCCTCTTCTTCAACCAGCGAGCGGCTGTCCATGAGCGACGATCTCTTTCCCGATTTCGAAAGCCACTGGATCGACACGGAGATCGGGCGCATCTTCGCACGCTCCAAGGGCAACGGCCCGCCGCTGGTTCTGCTGCACGGCTTTCCGCAGACGCACGCCATGTGGCATCGCCTCGCCCCGGCGCTTGCCGAAACCCACAGAGTGGTGTGCATGGACCTGCGCGGCTACGGCTGGTCCACCGCCCCAAAGGGCGACCCGAAGCACGAAACCTACTCCAAGCGCGCCATGGGACGGGACGTGATCCGCGTCATGGAGGCCTTGGGCCATGTTCACTTCGCCGTGGCGGGGCATGACCGCGGCGCGCGTGTTGCCTATCGCCTGGCGCTCGATCATCCGGGCCGGGTGGAGCGCCTCGCCCTCCTCGACATCCTCCCAACCTTCCATGTGTGGGAGCAGATGAGATCCGGCAAAGTTCCGGAGGCGCATTGGGGCTACCTGTCCCAACCTTACCCGAAGCCCGAAGAGGAGATCGTGCGCGATCCGATCCCCTATTTCGAGGGCCTGATGAGGAAGTGGTCGGCGGCGGGAAATCTCGACGCGTTCGACCGCCGCGCGCTGGAAGCCTACTGGCAGAGCTGCAACGAGCCCACCCGCATCCACGCCTTCTGCGAAGACTACCGGGCGGGCGCAACGCGCGACATCGAGGCCGACGAGGCCGATCTTGCCGCAGCCAGGACGATCGGGTGCCCGACCTACCTGATCTGGAGCGACTTCTATCTCGTCAGCGGCACGTCCGGCGACAAGAAGCAGCCGCTCGAAATCTGGCGCCAAAGCTTCGCGCCTGGCGTGAAGGGCATCGGCGTATCGTCCGGGCACTTCGTGGCGGAGGAGAACCCAAGCGCCACGCTGGAAGCGCTGCAGTCGTTCCTGCGCGCCTGAAGCATTTATCGGTCTCTCCCGCGCCCGGAGAGGAACCCGTGTTGCAAGCGGCACGTTCACAGCTGCAGACGGGATCCTCTTTCATGACAAATCACAGTCCAGACTCGCCAGCCTTGCAGGATGCCATCGCTGAGACGGAGGTCATTCCGCTTGCGGAAGAGGAGCTGCGGATCGGCAAGCGGCAGGTCACCACGGGCAAGGTTCGCGTCAGCACAAAGGTGGATGTCATCGAGGAGCTGGCCAAGGCCACGCTCGATACGGAAACCGTCGAGGTTACGCGCGTTCCGGTTGACCGCATGGTGGATCAAGCACCGGCGATCCGCACAGAGAATGACGTGACGATCATTCCTATCCTGGAAGAAGTTCTCGTGGTCGAGAAGCGCCTTGTCCTGAAGGAAGAGCTTCATGTTCGCAAGCGGACCACGGCGGAAAGCTTCGAGGCTCCGGTTCAGCTTCGCAAGCAGAGCGCCGTCATCGAGCGCATTCCCGCCGATGAGAATGGAACAAACAGCACCGAGTGAATTCTCACCGCCGATCTCCAGGTTTTGGGAACGAAGTCGCCGAGCAACAATTGACAGGTCAGTGTGCCCATTGTCGCAGGTATCCTTGAACGATGGGCAACAGTTTTTCGTAAGACACCCGAACACTTGAAAACACCGCCGTCGTTCATGGGCGGTTCTTTGGAGATTACAGCAATGGCCAAAACCGTGACCTGCCTCTTCGGCAGCGACTCTCAAGCTTCCTCGATTGTCAGCCAGCTGGAGCAGTCCGGCATTTCCCAGGGCAAGATCTGCCTGTTCAACAGCTCGGGCGACAATCGCTTCTGGGAAGGCACCAGCAGCTTCGACGAGAGCTCGAGCGGATCGCATCATGATCGCGTCGAGCACTACCTGATCAACAACGGCGTGCCGCGGGACGACGCTCGCGCCTATGCGGAAGGCGTGCGCCGCGGCCACGCTCTCATCGCCGTCCGTTGCGACGATGACGAGGTGGATCGCGTGGTCGACATCCTCGACGGCGACGATGTGCTGGATCTCGACGAGCGGCAGGACGCCTGGCGCTCCGAAGGCTGGAACCATCAGGACTCGGGCGTTACGGATCTCGGCGGCACGGCAACCACCTCGGCCGGCCTGATGGGCGGCGCGGGCGCCACGAGCGGCAGCGCACTCGGCAGCGGCATGACCGAGCGGACCAGCATGCAGGACGACCGCCTGCACGCTCAGGACCGTACCACGGCTCATGGCGATGAAGTGATCCCTGTGGCCGAGGAAGAGCTGCATGTGGGCAAGCGCGAAGTTGGCGGCGGCCGCGTTCGCATCCGCTCCCATGTGGTGGAGCGCCCCGTCGAGGAGCAGGTCACCCTGCGTGAAGAGCATGTATCCGTCGAGCGCCGCCCGGTGGACGGCACCATGCGCACCGGCTCCGTCAACGATGGCGATCTCTTCCGTGAGCGCACCGTCGAGATGGAAGAGCGCTCCGAGGAAGCCGTCGTGTCCAAGGAAGCCCGCGTGGTCGAGGAAGTGGTCGTGCGCAAGGAAGCCGACCAGCGCACGGAGACGATCTCCGACACGGTGCGCAAGACCGAGGTCGAGGTGGAAGACGAGCGCACCACTGGCGTTTCGCGCACCGGCACCACGGACACCAACCGCTAAACTTGGCTCCATGAGCTGAAAACAAAGCCCGGGGCGCAGCGCTCCGGGCTTTTTCATGTGTCCTAGAGACGCTCGACCCGCCCTTTGCATGCCATAAGGGAAGCCAAAGCAGTCCCAAAACATGGCATGAACCATGACGCTCTGTGTCCTACCACACAGCTTTTGCTTGCTGAAACGATATAAAGTGTACTAGCAATGCAGTAGGGCTTTTGCGGTGGAGTATTGGGCTATGGCGTCATCAGTTCCGAGCTATGTCAACTTTCAGTCATCGGGGACGAGCAGCCATCTCACCCGATATGCCGACGGCAGCTGCCTCACCGTTTGGACGGATTTGGATCGAGCCGGCAACGCTTACGTTTACGGCAAGGCCTTTAACGCTGACGGCACGGTGCGGAAGGAGACTTTCCTAATCGACTCGCTTTCCAGCGGGCACTCCTACACCGATATCACCGTAGCGACCCTAAGCGGCGGTGAAACTGTCATTGCATGGGCCATGAGAAAAGGTGAGGCGTCCGATATCGTTCTGAGCCTGCTGGACACGCAGTTGAACAAGGTCGGTGATGCCGTTACGCTGAGGGAGATTGAAGACAAAGATACCCTTGAGCAGGTTTCTCCTCAGATCTATGGTCTCGCCGACGGTGGATTCGGGATTTCCTATAAGGCGAAGTTCGATCCTGGCACCGGTGAAGCCCCTTACCCTGCCTTCATGCATACAGTGTTCTCCCCCCAGGGTGATGATCTGGTCCTAGCCCGGAGCGAAGCCGTTTTTCGCGACTCTGGGGACACTCTCATCACAACAGCCATTCTCAACAATGGATTTGATTGCCTCGCATTTGTTGCCACGAACGGCGCAGTCTTTGCGATGACCTACAACCCGACTCAGCCTCCAAATGAGCCTAGGCCAGATCCAATAGAACTCGGCTCCAGTACAGGGCTGCTTCCACCATCCATCACCCCTCTCTCAGGCGGCGGTTTTGTCACCGCTTGGGAGGGCGAAGGTACAATTCGTGCTCAAGTCATCAACGGCAACGGAGCAAAGGGAGCAGCCTACAGTTTCATCAAGCCGGCAGGAGGCCTTGTGGACCCTCCAGTCATCACGCAGCTCGAGGGCGGCGGATTCGCAGTCGCTTTCCGGGTTGATGTCGGCAACGGCGACGATAACGTTTACACTGCTGCGGTGGCAGCGGATGGATCGATCATCACCAACACCACTCATGTCGGCACAAGTACGGCAGGCGATCAGTGGGATCCATCCCTCACCAGTCTCAAAGGCAACAACTATGCTGTGAGCTGGCTGAGCGACGGGGGGCAGTTCTTCGTTGAGACGATTGGTATCGCAGGAGGCGGAGGGCCAAGCAACCCTGGCGATCCTGGGAGGCCTGGTGAGCCGCATCATCCACCCGGTTCAAGCACCACCTGGACCGGCACGGAGGGCAACGACGTTCGCATCGGCACTGCCGCGTCCGAAACCTTCAGCGGCCTTGGCGGCCGGGACAGCATCCGTGGCCTCGGCGGCAACGACACTGTCGATGGCGGCAGCGGCAACGACAAGATCTGGGGCGGGTTGGGCAACGACGTTCTGATGGGCCGCGACGGGTTCGATGTCTTCGTCTTCGACACCAAGCCGAACAAGAGCGCGAACAAGGACGCCATTGTCGACTACAGCTCTCTGTTCGACAGCATCTGGCTCGACAACAAGGTGTTCACCAAGCTCGGCAAGAAAGGCTCCGAGAAGAAGCCCGCGATGATCAAGAAGTCCATGTTCGCCCTGGAGAAGGCCAAGGATAAGGACGACTACATCGTCTACAGCAAGAAGAAGGGCACGATCTCCTACGATGCCGACGGCTCCGGCTCGAAGTACAAGGCCGTGGAGATCGCCACGGTCAAGAAGGGCAGCACGCTCACCCATTCGGATTTCTACGTGATCTAGCGAGGCTCGGCGAAGGCCTCCGTTCGCCGTTCAGGCATGCGACAAAGCAGAGAGGGAGGCGCCTTACCGCCTCCCCTCAAAAAACCTCCGCAGCAAGGCCGCCGCTTCGCTTTCCCTGATCCCGCCATAGACCTCCGGCGCGTGGTGGCAGGTGGGCTGGTGGAAGAAGCGGACGCCGCTGTCCACCGCGCCGCCCTTCGGGTCATGGGCGGCGTAATAGACCCGCCGGATGCGGGCGAAGGAGATCGCGGCGGCGCACATGGTGCAGGGCTCGAGCGTCACGTAGAGATCGCAGCCGGAGAGCCGCTCGTCGTCCAGCGCCTCGCAGGCCCGGCGGATGGCGAGCAGCTCGGCATGGGCTGAGGGATCGCGCAGCTCGCGCGGGCGGTTGCCCGCCGTGGCGACGATGCGCCCGTCCTTGACGATAGCGGCTCCCACCGGCACCTCGCCGCGTGCGGCAGCCGCGCGGGCCTCGTCGAAGGCTGCGCTCATGGGATCGGCCTGCCCCGGATCAAGCGGGTTGTGATCGGCGTTGTCCATGACTCACTTGGTTCCCTTGGCCCTCGCTTCTCTTGAGCACCTCTGCTATCAGGCTCCCATGACCGACAGCAACGACGATAATCGCAGGGGCCGTCCGCCGGGACGCTCCGACCGTGGCCGCCCAACGTCCGGCGACCGCCCCCGCAAGCCCCGCGAAGGCGGCGAGCGCCCCTTCCGGGCCCGTGGCGACGACGATCGCCCCCGCAAGCCCCGCGACGCCGGAGACAAGCCCTTCCGCCCGAGGGCCGAGGGAGGCGACCGGCCTTTCCGCAGCCGTGACAGCGACGACCGGCCGCGCCGTTCCGAGGGCGGCGACAAGAAGCCTTTCCGTCCCCGCCCAGAGGGAGGCGACAAGCCGTTCCGCGCCCGCAGCGCCGGGGACAAGCCGTTTCGGCCTCGCGGAGAAGGCGGTGACAAGCCCTTCCACCCCCGCCGCGACGAGGGGGACCGCCCCTCCCGCGGC
>JALYFY010000404.1 GCA_030777385.1 Pseudomonadota bacterium
GACGACTGGCGAGGTTGCAACCCGCCTAGGTCGGGCCATCCGCGCATCAAGTGGGGAAATTGCCCATTGGACGGGCAGATGATCGTTTCAGCGGCAGTGTGGAATCAGATCCCTCAAGGCAGCCAACAGGCCGCCCAGTCTTTTCGGAGCTGCGGAGCCGTATCCTACTCGTGGAGTCCCGACGCGGCTCCACAGGATCGAAACATGACTTGAGAACTGCACCAAGGCTCGAACCTTCATACCGATCGAGAGCGACAGACCGCGGATCTTCGCCTAATCCGGGCCGACGCTTCGGATGCCCGACCCGCCCCACACCTTTGTCTGCCTCAATGCCGGGCCAGAGCAGCGCGAGTTGCGGCATCGGGTTCGTACGCAAGTCTGCCCCACCTTCACGCTGGCCAAGCTCGTTTCTCTTGATCCTGAGCGACGAAAGAGCGCTGCCCAGGCATGTCCGAGGCAGCCCGCGTGCGCATCGCGGGGCACGGCTGCTGCACGGCGCCCGGCTGCAAAGGTCCGCCCAGCCTCAAATCCCAGCGCATCTCGACGACAGCCCCAAAAAGGTTCGGCCCGGCTCTCCGTCAGGAGAACCGGGCCGTCAATGGTGCGGTTGAAAGGACTCGAACCTTCACGGGTGTTACCCCACAGCGACCTCAACGCTGCGCGTCTACCAATTCCGCCACAACCGCACGTCTTGGTGAGGCGGCGTATAGACGAGCCTTTCGGGGGACCACAAGGGGGCCCCGGACGATTTCTGGGGCTTTTCGTTGGGTCATCGCCAGGGCATGTGTGGCCCATGGTGGAATGGCTGCGCAGCGAGGGACTCGTCCCTTACCCCGAGGCTCTGGCCGTGATGGAATCACGGGCCGAGGCGATCGCCCTCGGCAAGGCCGAGGAGGCGGTGTGGCTCCTCGAGCACCCTCCGCTCTACACCGCCGGCACCTCGGCACGACCGGAGGACCTGCGCGAGCCGGATCGCTTTCCGGTCCATGAGGCGCGGCGCGGCGGGCAATACACCTATCACGGCCCCGGGCAGCGCGTGGCCTATGTCATGCTCGACCTGAACCGTCGGGGCCGTGACGTGCGGCGCTTCGTGCGCGATCTCGAAGGCTGGGTCATCGACGCGCTCTCGGATTTCGGGGTCCGAGGCGAGCGGCGCGAAGGGCGAGTGGGCATCTGGGTGACCCGGCCGGACAAGTCCCCGAACCCGGACGGGACCCTGCGCGAGGACAAGATCGCCGCCATCGGCATCCGCCTGCGCAAATGGGTCAGCTTCCACGGAATCAGCATCAACCTGGAGCCGGACCTGAGCCACTTCGATGGCATCGTCCCCTGCGGCATCGCGGAGCACGGGGTCACCAGCCTCGTGGATCTGGGCCTTCCGGTCACCATGGCGGACCTCGACGTGGCCCTGATGCGAAGCTTCGAAGCGCGGATGGGAACACCCGCGGGGACCTGAGCCGATCTTCGCGATGGCTTGAACGTTACATGACCGAACCCCAGGAATCTGCGCGGACAGCACTGGCCACGCGCAAGCAGGGGATCGGGCCGACTGAGAGCCGAAGGCCCGACAGGCGCAGAGCCGAAGGCCGGATAGGCCCTGCCCCCTCCAAAGGGCTCCACCGCGCCAGAAGCCGACCCGGCCCGAGCCGTCCGATTCTTCCATCCACCCCGAACCTTGACTCAGATCAACGACCCTTCCACGGCCAGCGATCATCACGCCGAAGGGCGTGATGGCTGCGACCGCCTGTCGGCTTGCCGCAGCCGGGCGGAGTGACTAGAACGCGCTGAGAACGGGCCCGGCCTCTTGCCGAGAGCCCTTCCGATCCTATCCGGGGGAGCCGCCGAATGGCCGACGCAGCCATCCATCACGACGACCATGACAAGCCGGGCTTCTTCACCCGCTGGTTCATGTCCACCAACCACAAGGACATCGGCCTTCTTTACCTGTTCGTAGCAGGTGCGGCCGGCTTCATCGCCGTGGCCTTCACGGTCTACATGCGTATGGAGCTGATGCATCCTGGCGTGCAGTTCATGTGCCTTGAAGGCGCGCGACTCTGGCCCGCCTCCGATCCGGCGAGCTGCACCCCGAATGGCCATCTCTGGAACGTCCTCATCACCTATCACGGGGTGCTGATGATGTTCTTCGTCGTCATCCCCGCGCTGTTCGGCGGCTTCGGCAACTACCTGATGCCGCTGCAGATCGGCGCGCCGGACATGGCCTTCCCGCGCCTCAACAACCTGTCCTACTGGCTGTTCGTGGCGGGCGTCTCGCTCGGCGTGGCGTCGATGCTCTCGCCTGGCGGCGACGGCCAGAACGGCGCGGGCGTGGGCTGGGTGCTCTATCCCCCGCTCTCGACTTCGGACGGCGGCATGTCGATGGACCTCGCGATCTTCGCGGTGCACCTGTCGGGCGCCTCGTCGATCCTGGGCGCGATCAACATCATCACCACCTTCCTGAACATGCGCGCCCCCGGCATGACGCTGTTCAAGGTGCCGCTCTTCTCCTGGTCGATCTTCGTGACGGCCTGGCTCATCCTGCTCGCGCTTCCCGTTCTCGCCGGCGCGATCACGATGCTCCTGACCGACCGCAACTTCGGCACGACCTTCTTCCAGCCTGAAGGCGGCGGCGACCCGGTCCTCTACCAGCACATCCTGTGGTTCTTCGGCCATCCGGAAGTGTACATCATCGTCATCCCGGCCTTCGGGATCATCTCGCACATCGTCTCGACCTTCTCCCGCAAGCCGATCTTCGGCTACCTGCCGATGGTCTGGGCGATGATCGCGATCGGCGTGCTGGGCTTCGTCGTGTGGGCGCACCACATGTACACGGCCGGCATGTCGCTGACCCAGCAGTCCTACTTCATGCTGGCCACGATGGTCATCGCGGTGCCGACCGGGGTCAAGGTCTTCTCCTGGATCGCGACGATGTGGGGCGGCTCGGTGGAGTTCAAGACGCCCATGCTCTGGGCCATGGGCTTCATCTTCCTCTTCACCGTGGGCGGCGTGACCGGCGTGGTCCTGTCCCAGGCCCCGATCGACCGTTACTACCACGACACCTACTACGTCGTGGCGCACTTCCACTACGTGATGTCCCTGGGCGCGGTGTTCGGCATCTTCGCCGGCATCTACTTCTACCTGCCCAAGTTCACCGGCAAGATGATGCCGGAATGGGCGGGCAAGGTTCACTTCTGGCTCTTCTTCGTGGGCACGAACCTGACCTTCTTCCCGCAGCACTTCCTGGGC
>JALYFY010000405.1 GCA_030777385.1 Pseudomonadota bacterium
AAGGACGATGCCGAGGTGCTCGCGCACCTGCAGGATACTCTCAAGCGCGTTGTTTACGGTCAGGACAAGGCCATTGAGGCGCTCTCCTCGGCGATCAAGCTGGCCCGCGCCGGCCTGCGCGACGCGGAAAAGCCGATCGGCTCCTACCTGTTCGCCGGCCCCACGGGCGTCGGCAAGACGGAGGTCGCCAAGCAGCTTTCGGTTTCGCTGGGCGTCGAACTTCTGCGCTTCGACATGTCGGAGTATATGGAACGGCACACGGTCAGCCGCCTGATCGGCGCGCCTCCCGGCTATGTGGGCTTCGACCAGGGCGGTCTCCTGACCGACGGCATCGACCAGCATCCCCATTGCGTGCTCCTGCTCGACGAGATCGAGAAGGCGCATCCGGATCTGTTCAACATCCTGCTCCAGGTCATGGACCACGGGAAGCTGACGGACCACAACGGCAAGCAGGTCGATTTCCGCAACGTGATCATCATCATGACCACGAATGCGGGTGCTGCCGACATGGCCCGCCCGGCCTACGGCTTCACCCGCACCAAGCGGGAGGGAGACGATACCGAGGCCGTCAACAAGCTGTTCACGCCCGAGTTCCGCAACCGTCTCGACGCCATTATTTCCTTCGGCCATCTGCCGAAAGAGGTGGTTCAGAAGGTTGTCGACAAGTTCGTCATGCAGCTCGACGTCCAGCTGGCCGACCGCAACGTCTCGATCGAGCTTGCCGACGAGGCCCGCGACTGGCTGGTCGAACATGGTTATGACGAGGCCATGGGCGCCCGCCCAATGGGTCGTCTGATCCAGTCGACCATCAAGACCCCTCTGGCCGACGAAGTGCTCTTCGGCCGCCTGAAGGACGGCGGCGCGGTTCGCGTTGTGGTCAAGACGGACGAGATCGGACTGCAGAGCCTTGGGTTCGAATATGTCGAGGGCCCGGTCAAGCCTAAGCCCGAGAAGGACGTGACCAATGCTGCCAAGAAGAAGCCACGGGCCAAGTCCGCTTCATCAAAGACGAAAAAGTCGGTGAAGCCGAAGGGATCCGATGGTAATGGTGGCGGAGGTGGTGTCCGCACCGTTCCAAAGGTTCCGCTGGTTAGAGCATGACGAGTGAAATACACGAGGGCCCGCTTGAGCCCTCCCGCACCCTGGATGCCCCGGCACGGCCGTCGTGGCGCGAGAAGCGCTATCAGCGTCGTCGCCGGCGTGTCTGGCTCGAGGAAGCGCTCGGCTGGGTTCTCGTGCCGCTCATCGTGCTCGGCTGCTACTGGATGATCGATCTTGCCCTGAATGCGGTTGGCACCTCGCCGGCCGCGATCATGGAAGGGATCGAGGCGATCATCGCCAGCCTTTAAAGAATGCCGGGCTCCGTGACCCGGCTCGCCAAACAAGCAAGCCGTACCGGATGCCTCCCATCCGGTACGGCTTTTTCATGGGCGGGCTATGCCAGCGAGGCATCCACCGTGCAGACGACGCCGGTTGGAACGAACTGGATCTGCGCGTCTCCATCCAGATCCTGAGCCAGGCTTCGCTCGATCAGACGGGTGCCGAAGCCGCGCCGTTTGGGAGGCTCGACGGCGGGTCCTCCGCTCTCGGTCCAGCTGAGATGCAAGCGCCGCTGGGAGCCCGCATGCCTGACCGACCAGGCAATATGGACCTCGCCGTCGGCGTTGGACAAGGCGCCGTACTTCACCGCATTTGTTGCAAGCTCCTGCAGGGCCATGGCGAAGGCAAGCGCCATGCGCGGCGAGAGGCGTACATTCGCGCCCCTTATGTGCAGCCGGTTCTCCCGCTCGTGACGGTAGGGCGCCAGGGCTTCCAAGACGATCTCCTTGAGACCGGCGCTCTCCCAGTTCTCCCGCGTCAGCACATCATGGGCTCGCGAAAGGGCGAGGAGGCGTGCCTCCAGGGCGGAGCGGGCCTCTTCCTTGGTATTGGCGTTGCGCAAGGTCTGTGAGGCAATGGACTGAACGGTGGCAAGGGTGTTCTTCACCCGGTGGTTCAGCTCATTGATGAGCAGTTGCTGATGCTGCTCGGCCTGTTTTTCCTGATCGATGTCGACTGCCGCCACGACGCCGGCGACAATGGCGCCTTCGGCATTGCGGATCGGCGCGGCGGCAAACCGCATCCAAGCCATCGTGTCATCGCCACGCTTGTACAGATATTCCTCGCCTTCCGTGACCTCTCCCATCTGGATCGCTCGCGCAATGGGATAGTCCTGAGCAGCCGCAGGCGTCCCGTCCGGGTGGTGGACCCTCCATTGCGCGTAGGCGTCGAAATCGGGTGTGGGATGGATTGGATGGCGGAAGATGCGTTCGGCTTGGGGGTTGCCTGTCACCACGCGGCCCGACGGGGCTTCGGCAATGATGATGCCGACTGGGACGTTGTTGAGCACCGCCTTCAGGCGCGCTTCGCTGGCGCGCAGGGCCTCAGCGGCCTTTTGGCGTTCCGTGATGTCGCGGTAGAATGAAGCCACACCTCCGTCTTCAACCGGAA
>JALYFY010000406.1 GCA_030777385.1 Pseudomonadota bacterium
ACTATTTCTCCTTCGAGGACCTGAAGAAGCGCGCGCAGGACATGGCGCGCTCGGCCTACGTGGCGCCGCCCAGCCCCTCTCCCGAGGTGCTGCAGCAGATCGACTACGATGCGCATGGCAAGATCCGTTTCAAGACCGATCTGGCGCTCTGGGCCAATGGGCCGAGCGAATTCCCGGTCACCTTCTTCCACATGGGCCGCTTCTTCCAGAAGCCGGTGCGCATGCACGTGGTCGAGGGAGATCAGGCCCGCGAGATCGTCTACGACGCCGAATATTTCGACATGCCGGCGGATTCGCCCGCCCGGAGTCTGCCGGACAACTCGGGCTTCGCAGGCTTCCGCTTCCAGGAGCCGCGCACCGGCAAGCTCGACTGGAAGAAGAACGACTGGGTGGCCTTCCTGGGCGCCTCCTATTTCCGGGCCATCGGCGAGCTTTATCAATATGGCCTCTCCGCGCGCGGGCTGGCGGTGGACGTCGCCGTGTTCGGGAAGAACGAGGAATTTCCCGACTTCACCCACGTCTATTTCGAGACGCCGCAGCCGGGCTCGAACACGGTCACGGTCTATGCCCTGCTTGACGGCCCCAGCGTCGCGGGCGCCTACCGCTTCGTGATGCAGCGGGCGGCTGCGATCATCATGGACATCGACAGCGCGGTCTTCATGCGCCAGGACGTGAGCCGTCTCGGCATAGCGCCGCTCACCTCCATGTACTGGTACTCGGAAAAGGTGAAGACTACCGCCGTCGACTGGCGCCCGGAGATCCACGACTCCGACGGCCTTGCCCTCTGGACTGGAACCGGCGAGCGCATCTGGCGCCCCCTCAACAACCCGCCGCGCATCATCACCTCGGCCTTTTCCGACGAGAACCCAAAGGGGTTCGGCCTGCTCCAGCGCGACCGGAACTTCGACCACTATCTCGACGGCGTCTACTACGACCGCCGCCCCTCCCTCTGGATCGAGCCGCAGGGCACCTGGGGCCGAGGCTCGATCCAGCTCGTCGAGATCCCCACCGACGACGAGATCCACGACAACATCGTGGCCATGTGGGTGCCGGCGGAGCCGGTCCGGGCGGGCCAGTCCCTCGAAATGCGCTATCGCATGCACTGGTCGGCGGAGGAGCCCTATCCGACGCCGCTCGCCCGGGTGATGGCCACCCGCTTCGGCAATGGCGGTCAGGCGGGCACAAACCGGCCCAAGGGCGTGCGCAAGTTCATGGTGGAGTTCATGGGCCAGCCCCTGACCAAGCTGCCGAGCGGCGTGATCCCGAGGCCCGTGCTGTCGGCGTCCCGCGGCGAGTTCTCGAATATCCTCACAGAGGCTGTGCCCAACAACGTGCCCGGCCACTGGCGCACCCAGTTCGATCTGACCGTCACGGGCACCGAGCCGGTGGAGATGCGCTGCTACCTGCGCAACGAGAACGAGGTCCTGAGCGAAACCTGGCTCTATCAGTATCATCCGTCATTCTGAAATAAGACTTCGAAACCATAGAGTTGAAAGGGGAGTATAAAATACTGTACGCCCCTGGAAATCGTCACAGACTTGGTCTATGTGTGGGCCATGTCACATGGCCATCACCATCACGCCCATGAGCACCGGGCGATCGCCGCCGCTCCGACCTTTTCACTCCTGCGCCTCTCGGCCTGGGAGCGCCTGGCCGGGGCCGGCGTTGTCCTGGGCGGCCTGTGGCTGCTGGTGCTCGGGGTGATGGGGTAGCGCATGCTCTCGACTGCAATCCGTTTCGATGAGGTGACCCTCGGCTATGGCCGCAGGCCTGCCGTGCATCATCTCGATGGGAACATTCCTACGGGCAGCCTCATGGCGGTAGTTGGCCCCAATGGAGCCGGCAAGTCGACCCTGCTCAAGGGCATCGTCGGCACGCTCAAGCCCCTTGAGGGCCATATCGGCCTCCCCTCCGACCGCATCGCCTATCTGCCGCAGGCCGCCGAGATCGACCGCTCCTTTCCGCTCTCTGTGTACGACCTGGTGGCCATGGGCCTCTGGTCCCGCTCCGGCCTGTTCGGCGGCATCTCCCGCCGGAACCGCACCCGGATCGAGGAAGCGCTGGCAGCCGTAGGCCTCACCGGCTTCGAGCGCCGTCCCATCTCGACCCTGTCCGGAGGACAGATGCAGCGCGCGCTCTTCGCACGCCTTCTGTTGCAGGACGCCCCCGTCATCCTGCTTGACGAGCCCTTCACGGCCATCGACGCCAAGACCACTGCCGACCTGCTCGATCTCGTGCGCCGCTGGCATGACGAAGCCCGCACGGTCGTCGCTGTCCTGCACGACCTCGACATGGTCAAGCGGATCTTCCCGCAGACCCTGCTGATCGCCCGCGAACCGGTGGCCTGGGGCAAGACGCCTGAGGTCTTGAGCCCTGAGAATCTCCTGAAGGCCCGGCGCATGGTCGAGGCGCACGATCCGCACGCGGATGTCTGCCACCGCAGCGTCGCATAAGGGCGGCTGCTGATGGTCGAGCTGTTCTTCACGCCGTTTGCCGAATTCGAGTTCATGCAGCGCGCGCTCGTCGGTGTGGTTGCCATCGCCCTGGGCGGAGGTCCGGTCGGTGTGTTCCTGATGCTGCGACGGATGAGCCTGACGGGCGATGCCATGGCCCATGCGATTTTGCCGGGGGCGGCGGTGGGGTATCTGCTCGCGGGCCTCTCATTGCCTGCCATGACGGTCGGCGGCCTGTTCGCAGGCGTCATCGTGGCCGTGGCTGCAGGCCTCGTCTCCCGCTTCACGGCGCTGAAGGAGGATGCCTCGCTGGCGGCCTTCTATCTTCTGTCCCTTGCGCTTGGCGTCACCATCGTGTCGCTCAGGGGCTCCAACGTGGACCTGCTGCACGTGCTCTTCGGCACGGTGCTGGCACTCGATGACAGCACCCTTCTGCTGCTTGCCTCCATCTCCACCCTCACCGTGCTGGCACTCGCCGTGCTCTACCGCCCGCTCGTGCTGGAATGCGTGGACCCGATCTTTCTGCGCTCAGTGAGCCGGGCCGGAACGCCGACGCACCTGATTTTCCTAGGCCTCGTCGTCATGAACCTGGTTGGCGGCTTCCATGCGCTCGGAACCTTGCTTGCAGTCGGCATGATGATGCTGCCGGCAGCCGCCTCCCGCTTCTGGACCAGCGACATCACCATGATGATGATCGTCTCCGTCGCAATCGGCATCCTGTCGGGCTTCAGCGGCCTGCTGCTCTCGTTTCATGCGGAATTGCCTGCAGGACCCGCGGTCATTCTCTCGGCCGGCGCCGTCTATGTGATGTCCCTCGTGCTGGGGCGCGAGGGTGGCCTGCTGTGGCTCGCCTGGCCCGGCAAGCATCTGGAAGCCTGACCTCTCGAACAAGGATCAAAACCTATGCTGACGAGAAGAGCTGCCGTGTCCGTGCTGGCAGGATGCCTCACCCTTGCCGCCTCCGTGCTGCCGGCAGCGGCCCAGAACGCCGACAAGCTGAAGGTGGTCGCAACCTTCTCGATCCTGGGCGACATGGTGCGCAATGTAGGCGGCGAGCGCATCGAGGTGGCGACCCTCGTCGGCCCCAACGGCGATGCCCATGTCTATTCCCCGACGCCTGCAGACGGACGCCGCCTCACCGAGGCGAAGATCGTCTTCACCAACGGCCTGAAGTTCGAGGGCTGGATCGACCGCCTCGTGAAGTCCTCCGGCACGAAGGCCGTCAAAATCGAGGCTGCCAAGGGTGTGAAGCCGCTGAAGGGCGAGGAGGATGGTCACGGGCACGGACACCATCACGGCCATGACGGATCGGATCCGCATGCCTGGCAGAGCATCGGCAACGCAAAAGCTTACATCGTCAATATCCGGGACGCCCTGATCGCTGCCGACGCAGCGGGAAGGCAAGCCTACGAGGCCAATGCCAGCGCCTATCTCAAGCGGCTCGACGAGATCGATGCGGAAGTGAAGGGGCTGGTCGCGAGCATCCCGCCGGAACGCCGTAGGATCATCACCTCCCACGATGCCTTCCGGTATTTCGAGGAGGCCTACGGCATCGACTTCGTCTCGCCCCAGGGCGTATCCACCGAGTCGGAAGCCTCCGCCAAGGACGTGGCCCGGATCATCCAGCAGATCAGGCGCGAAAAGATCTCCGCCGTCTTCGTGGAGAACGTTTCCGATGCCCGCCTCATGGAGCGCATCGCCAAGGAGACCGGCGCCAAGATCGGTGAGAGGGTCTATTCCGACGCGCTCTCGGAGCCCGGCGGCCCCGCTGGGACTTACATTGACATGATGCGACACAATATAAGGGCCTTCAGCGCGGCCCTGTCGAGCTGAAGGCCCTGATCACTGCGGCGCTTGGTGTCATTCCCGGCGAGCGCAGCGAGGGAAGGGAATCCAGATGAGGTTCGCGCTGGAACCTGGATCCCCTTCCCGGCCCTCACGGGCCGCCGGGGATGACACCCACCAATTCTGGAAGCTCCGATGACCGACAAGATCCCCGTTACCGTTCTCACAGGCTATCTCGGCGCCGGTAAGACCACCCTCCTCAATCGCATTCTCACCGAGGAGCACGGTAAGAAATATGCCGTGATCGTCAACGAGTTCGGCGAAATCGGCATCGACAACGAGCTTGTCGTCGGCGCCGACGAGGAGGTGTTCGAGATGAACAACGGGTGCATCTGCTGCAC
>JALYFY010000407.1 GCA_030777385.1 Pseudomonadota bacterium
CCACACCACAGTGCGCCCCTCCCGCTCGACCGCACGGATGAGGCCCGGCAGGTGATCGGCCACCTTGTCGGCGCCGAAGCGGCAGATCAGGGTGAGACGGCCCGCCTCGTCCTTGGGATTGAGGGTATCGATGAGCTTGAGCAATCCGTCGGCCGAGAGCGACGGGCCGCATTTGAGGCCGATCGGGTTCTGGACGCCGCGCATGTACTCCACATGGGCATGGTCGAGCTGACGGGTGCGGTCGCCGATCCAGAGCATGTGGCCCGAGGTGGCGTACCAGTCGCCGGTCGTGGAATCGACGCGGGTCATGGCCTCCTCGTAGCCGAGCAGCAGGGCCTCGTGGCTGGTGTAGAAATCCGTCGTGCGCATCTCGGGGTGCGTCTCGGGATCGATGCCGATAGCCCGCAGGAAGTTCACGCTCTCGGTGATCCGCTCGGCCAACTCGCTGTAGCGCGAGGATTGCGGCGAATCCTTCACGAAGCCCAGCATCCAGCGATGGGCGTTCTCAAGGTTCGCATAGCCGCCGGTGGCGAAGGCGCGGATCAGGTTCAGCGTCGCTGCCGACTGGCGATAGGCCATGAGCTGGCGGCGCGGATCGGGCGTGCGCGCCTCCGGCGTGAAGGCGATGTCGCTGATGATGTCGCCGCGGTAGCTCGGCAGCTCGACGCCGTCGATGATCTCCGTGCCCGAAGAACGCGGCTTGGCGAACTGGCCGGCCACGCGGCCGACCTTCACCAGAGGCGAGCCGCCCGCATAGGTGAGCACCACAGCCATCTGGAGGAACAGGCGGAAGTAATCGCGGATGTTGTCGGCCGAATGCTCGGCGAAGCTCTCGGCGCAGTCGCCGCCCTGAAGCAGAAACGCCTCGCCCTTGGCGACCTTGGCCAGCGTCTTCTTCAGCTTGCGGGCTTCACCGGCAAACACGAGCGGGGGAAAGCCGGCGAGCTGCTGCTCGACACCTTCAAGCGCCTCGAGGTCCGGATAGGCTGGCACCTGCTGGATTGGCTTGTTTCTCCAGCTGTCGGGCGTCCACCGCTCAGTCATGACACTTACCCCCGTGTCCCTTCCCAATTTCTCGTCGTTCACCGCAATAAGCGATACGAACGGGCACCTATACACGACATAAACAAAAAGGCGAGTGCGTTAGAGGGACGCCGCATATAAGGGGACCGCATGTCGCGGCAGTGGGATCGGCTTGAATTCTCGTAACGTTGAGAAGGAGCCCTTCAGCGCGCGGGACGCTGACGCCTCTCGCGCCGGGACATCCACAGAGCGCCAAACCCCATCGCGACGGCGATGACCGGGATGCCAAAGTAAGCATAGGCTTCCAGGAGGGTCATGGCTTCAGGTCTCTCAAGATCAACTTCGCTATGGAATGTAGGATAAACCCGACGAAAAGCCAAATAATGCTGACTACGATGGCGATGGCGTCCCTCGGCATGGCCTCTGACCCATAGCCAACGGCCACCATCGGCCCCACGAATCCGGCAATCACAAAGGCGACTGCCACGTTGTTAAGGGCCGTCGCCGTCAACTTGGTCTGCTCGTTATGGATCAAGCTCACGCAATGCCCCTCACCGCTATCCCGCTTCTTACCCCACCGCCACCGGATGCTTGACCACCACAGGCGTGCGCATGGTCACCAGTTCCTCGGCGGCCGTCGGATGAACCGCGACGGTGCGGTCGAAATCGGCCTTGGTGGCCCCCATGGTGACGGCGACGCCCGCAAGCTGGATCATCTCGCCTGCATCGTGGCCCATGATGTGCACGCCGACGACCTTGTCGGTGGCCTTGTCGACGATGAGCTTCATGAGCACCCTGTCGATTCCGCCCGACAGCGTTGCCTTCATGGGCCGGAATGCGGTCTTGTAGACGTCGATGTCGCCGTAGATCGCCCGCGCCGACGCCTCGCCGCAGCCGATCACGCCGATCTCCGGCGTCGAGAACACGGCTGTTGGAATCAGGTCGTGGTCGACGATGGTGGGCTTGTTGCCGAACACGCTGTCCGCGAAGGCATGGCCCTCGCGGATGGCGATCGGGGTCAGGTTGGCCCGGTTGGTCACGTCTCCGACCGCATAGATCGAGGGAATCAGGGTCTGGGAGTAGGAATCCACCGGGATTGCGCCGACCTCATCGAGAGTGACTCCCGCCTTTTCGAGCCCAAGGCCTGCCGTGTTCGGGCGCCGTCCTGTGGCGACGAGAACCTGATCGACGCTCAGCATGGAGCCGTCCGACAAGGTCGCGGCGATGCCATCGGGTGTCTTGTCCAGGCGCGTCACGGTCTTGCCGAGGGCAAGGTTGATGCCGCGCTGGGCATAGGCCTGCCCAAGCGCATCGCGGATGTCGTCGTCGAAGCCGCGCAGGAGCTTGTCGCCGCGATGCAGGAGCGTGACCTGGCTGCCGAGCCCTGCAAAAACCCCTGCAAATTCAACGGCGATATAGCCGCCGCCAATGATCAGGATGCGCTTCGGCAGGGTCTCGAGATGGAACACCTCGTTCGATGTGATGCCGAGCTCTCCCCCCGGTATGACCGGCTCCAAGGTGGGATGGGCGCCCACCGCCACCAGGATATAGCGCGCGCGGATCCGCTCGCCGGTCTTGAGGACGTGCACCGTATGCTCATCCTCGATGACGGCCCGGCTGTCGACGATCGCGACCCCTGCCTTGTCCAGGTTCGTGCGGTAGATGCCCTCGAGCCGGTCGATCTCCTTGTCCTTGTTGCGGATCAGGGTCGCCCAGTCGAAGGTCGGCTCGCCGACGTTCCAGCCGAACCCGGCCGCCTCGTGGAACTCATCGGCAAAGCGGCTTGCATAAACCATGAGCTTCTTCGGCACGCAGCCGCGGATGACGCAGGTTCCGCCGACCCGGTACTCCTCCGCCAGCATGACCCTCGCCCCATAGCCCGCCGCGATGCGGGCGGCACGGACGCCGCCGGACCCGCCTCCGATGACGAAGAGGTCAACATCGAACTGGGTCATGGTCTGGTCTCCGCTCAAACTCTGTCTCACAAGCCTTCATATAGGGGCGGCTTCAGGCGAAGTCTTCCGCCAGCCCTGCTCCAGGCTCATGGCTGCCTCATCCATGGCGAAGCTCTTACGACAAGGTTCAACAACGATAAAGGAGCAAGCGCTTGCCGCTCCTTCAATCCCTCTTTAGGGTCTGCCACAGGACGCACTGACGTCAGGGAAGCGTCAATGGAGGAACACTATGAGCCAATATCGTAAAGGTCTGTGGCGCAGCGCAATTGCAGCAGCAGCCGTCGCAGGCTTCGTGACATCGGCGGCAGCCCAGATGGAACTCAAGATCATGGCGCCTGCGGCACCGGGCGGCGGCTGGGACCAGACGGCCCGCTCCATGCAGCAGGCCCTGACTCAGTCCGGCATCGCCAAGAGCGCACAGGTCACCAACGTACCGGGCGCCGGCGGCTCCATCGGCATCGCGCAGCTGGTCAACAACTCCAAGGGCGACGGCAACCAGCTCATGGTCATGGGCTACGTCATGGTCGGCGCACTGCTCACCAACAAGTCGCCCGTCACCCTGGATCAGACGACGCCTATCGCCCGCCTGACGACGGAATATGAGGCGATCGTGGTGCCGGCCAACTCGCCGATCAAGAACGCCAAGGAACTGGCTGACGCTATCAAGGCCGATCCGGCAAAGGTCACCTGGGCCGGCGGCTCGGCAGGCGGCGTGGACCACATCGCGGCGGCCCTCTTCGCCAAGGCTGCGGGCGCCGATCCAACCAAGATCAACTACATTCCCTTCTCCGGCGGCGGCGAGGCCCTGGCGGCCATCCTCGGCGGCAAGGTCACGGCCGGCATCTCCGGCTACGGCGAGTTCGAAAGCCAGGTGAAGGCGGGCAAGCTGCGCCTCATCGGCCTGACCTCGGCAACCAAGACGCCGAATGTCGACGTTCCCTCCATCAAGGAGCAGGGCGTCGATCTGGAAATCGCCAACTGGCGCGCGGTCGTGGCCCCTCCCGGCATCTCGGCCGACCAGAAGAAGGCCCTGACCGAGGCCATGGACAAGCTGGCCCAGTCCAAGGAGTGGCAGGAGATCCTCAAGACCAAGGGTTGGGAGAACGCATACGTGTCAGGCGATGCCTTCACCAAGATCCTGGCCGAGGAGCAAGCCCGCACCAAGGAGGTGCTCACCGCCGTGGGACTGGTGAAGTCCTGATTCTCAAGCTAAATGCCGTAGGGAGCGCCGCGTTTTCGAGCGCGGCGCTCTCTTTTTGGAGCGCCCCATGACCCCATCACCGCAGCGGCGCGTCGACGTGGCAGGCCTCGTCATCGCTCTCATTCTTCTTATCCTGGCCGGCGTCGTCTGGTGGGACATGTCCAAGCTCCAGATCCTGTCTCCCTATGACCTCGGCCCGAAGGTGATGCCGGTCATCGTCTCGGGCTGTCTTGCGCTGCTCGCCATCGGCAACGGCATCGGCGCCTTCCAGGGAAACCTCCCGGCGCGCGATAGCCTCGATTGGAAGCCGATTGCCCTGATCCTCGGTGGGCTCGCCAGCCTGATCGTTCTCATCGGGCTCGGCCTGGGCTTCAT
>JALYFY010000408.1 GCA_030777385.1 Pseudomonadota bacterium
GTTCCCATCTGTGATCCGCTCAATGAGATTGGCACAGCTTTGCGGGTCGAGGCGGCCGAGCGCGATGGTCGAAACGTGAGGTTCCCCGATCCAGGGTGGGATGAACTCGGGTCGATAGGTCATCAACAGGAGCACCGGCAGCCGACGAATGAATTCGATCTCCCGATCCATCACTTCGATGCTCGACGGATCGCCCCAGTGCACATCTTCGAAGACCTGCAGGACGGGCTGACGGCGAGCGAGGTTCTCAAGCTGCTGCAGCAGCGCGTGCATTGTCCGTTGCTTGCGCTGCGGTGGACTGAGGCTCAGTGGCGGATAGCGCCCGATGTCCGGCAGGGACAGGAGATCGGCGATCAGGCGGGCGTCCTCCGGCGATCCTGAGGCGAGAGAGAGCTGCGCGTCGAGCTTGTCGAACTTTGCGGGCGGATCGTCGTCTCGGTTGAAGCCTGCAGCGCGTTCGAGCTGGCTGATGATGGGGTAGAGCGCGCTGCTGACGTGATTAGGCGAGCAGAAGTAGCGTAGCCGGGTGTGCTGTTCACCTCCAATCTGCTCGAACATTGCAGCCGTCAGACGGGATTTGCCGATGCCCGGCTCGCCCGAGATCAGGACGACTTGACCGTAGCCGTCCTTCGCACGCTGCCAGCATCGCAGCAGCAGGTCCATCTCCTCTTCCCGCCCGACAAGCGGAGAGAGGGCCGATCCGTGAAAGGCCTCGAAGCGGCTTTCAACGGTCGACTCGCGCAAGACCTGATAGGCGTGGACGGGTTCGGCAAACCCTTTCGCTGCGACGGCTCCGAGGTCGCAATACTCGAAGAGGCTGCCGAGCAGCTGTCGCGTTCGATGCCCGATGACGATGGTGTCGGGCTCGGCGGCGCCTTGCAACCGAGCGGCAAGGTTGGGTGTGTCGCCGACGATCCCTCGCTCCTGCGCCTCGCCCGAGCCGACGATATCGCCAACGACTACGAGCCCGGTCGAAAGCCCAATCCGCACCTGCAGGGTGACGGGTGTCTCAAGGCGGCCGATCGCCTCCACGAGGGATAAACCGGCCCGCACTGCCCGCTCAGCATCATGCTCGTGCGCCTCCGGATACCCGAAGTAGACCAGGACGCCGTCGCCCATGTACTTGGCAACAAAGCCGTCGAAATTGCCGACGATATCGGCTACTAAGCGCTGATAGGCGCCGATGATCTCGTGGAGATCTTCTGGATCAAGGCGTGCGGAAAGAGCGGTCGAACCGACAAGATCACAGAACATCACAGTAACTTGCCGCCGTTCCGCCATGAGCGCACGGGGCGAAGTAGCAGTCGAGGTCGCTGACCGTCGCGAGGAAACAGGCGTATCGACAGCTAGCTTTGTTCCACAGGTGTTGCAGAACTTGGCGGCGGGCGAGTTGTCCCGTCCGCATGAAGGACAAACGGCAGGCATGGGGGTGCCGCACTCGCTGCAGAACCGGCTGCCATCTAGGCCCGTTGCCCTACACGCCGGACATTGCATAGCGCTTGCCCTACCGCGCTGCCAGAGCTACTCTGTCTGGTCAACTATTCCCGTTTTCCTGGCAGGGAGCAACCATGCGTCAACCCTCAATGTGGCTGAGCGTAGCGACGGCGCTCATGCTTAGAGCGTCGGATTTTTATACGGACGCATATCCGGCGGCGCTGAGGTAGTTCCAGCACTCCTGAGGCTCAAAGAGATCGCAGATGTTGCCGATGGCTCGCCAGAGGTCGTCAAAGGTTCGGATTCCGGCTTTGCGCAGGTGTGCCTTGAGCTTGGAAAAGGCCTGCTCGATTGGATTGAGATCAGGCGAATAGGCGGGCAGGAACAGGAACCACGCCCCGTGCTCCCTCAGGCATTCCGCCGCCCTTTCACTCTTGTGGACGGCCAGATTGTCGAGGATGACTACGTCACCCTTGGTCAACGTCGGCACGAGCTGCGTCTCAATATAGGCATCAAATGCAGACCGGGTGATCGGACCATCGATGATCCAGGGTGCGCTCAGCTCATGGCAGCGTAGCCCAGCGATGAAGGTGTGCGTCTTCCAATGGCCGAAGGGCACCGCCGCGCGCAAGCGTTGGCCCTTGCGAGAGCGACCGCGCAGGCGCGTCATCTTGGTGTTGACGAAGGTCTCGTCGAGAAAGACCAGCCGGTGCGGCTGCTCGCGCATGCGGGCCTGACGCTGGCCCGTCCAGACACGACGCTCGTCACGAATGTCGGCGCGTGCGCACTCCGCGGCCATCTGGGCTTTTTTTATAGGTGAAGCCGCGCCGGCACAGCAGGCGCGAGAGAGTGGCCGGGGCAGCGCTTACGCCATGCTCGTCCAGCAGTCGCGCCGCCAGTTCGGGCATGGTGATGTCCGGCCTAGCCTCCACCGTGCGGATCAGAAACGCTTCGTAACAGGCCAGCTTGCCCGTGCCACGAGGCCGGCCCTGGCGAGCCGGGGCAGGCGATCCGCACTGCCTCTGGCGCTGCATCAGCTTGATGGCGAAGCTGTCGCTGACCTTGAAGTGGCGGGCTGCTGCCCGGCGGGAATGGCCGGCCTCAACAAAGGCCGCCACCCGCACGCGCAAATCCAGGGAGTAGCTGTGGGTCATAATCCACCTCCTGTCAGCAGAAGGGAGTCACAGTTTGGACCAGGCCGGAACCTCTCGAATCCGCCTTTCGGTCCGACGCTCTAGCGTTGTGGAGGGCGAGGTCGCCCTCGCGGAAGACGCCACGCCACCGTTCGTTTGTGCCCTTGTGAAAGAAGGTTCGGCCCCCGCCCTGAAACATGGCTGCACCGGCTCCCATAAGCGTGTCAGCATCCCGGCGCATGGCCTCGAATCCAGCCGCCTCAACAAGCTGGGGCCAGGTGTCCGGCGAGACGTGGATGTCGAGGTAGTCGGC
>JALYFY010000409.1 GCA_030777385.1 Pseudomonadota bacterium
CCGACACCGGCCGCTTCAGCGGCGTCGTTACGGACATCCGCCTTGGGGCAGGGCCGACGGGCTGGGATGTCGCGCGGCGTGCCCGCGAGCTCGCGCCCGGCATCCCCGTTATTTACGTGAGCGGCGACAGCGCCCACGAGTGGGACTCCAGAGGTTTGCCCAACAGTGTCATGATCACGAAGCCGTTCGTCACAGCGCAGGTCCTCACGGCGATCTCGACGCTGCTGAACCAGACAAGCGCGGCCTGACTTCAAGGACGGACGCTGCCCCTTCCGGATCATGCTGAAGGCCATCCCACGGCTCAGCCTGTGGTCGAGACGGCGCTGAAGCGCCTGGTGGTGGACCCGGGCCGAACCGATGCTGACCTTCGGCTCCTCGAGGCGACCTGCGGCACCCTCAAGGAGGACGCCAACGCGCTTATCGCCATGCCGACCGCTCGCGACAGCGACGAGGACATGCTCCCCCAGGCTGAGGCGCTGTTTCGCTACTTCGGGCAGGTCGAAGCGCAGATCGCGGCAATGATCGAGACGGGTCAGGACCAGCGCCGCGAATAGCTGCACGAACGGTCACGTAATGACTGGAAACGTCACCGAGATCGACGTGCCGCGCTCGGAGCTTTCCTGCTCCACCTCGCCGCCAATCTGCCGCGCAAGCGAGGTGATGAGCCCCAGACCGGATCCGTCCGGGCGAGGGTTCTCGATCCCGGATCCGTTGTCGGACACCGTGAGCCGAGCCTCGCCATAGCCTATGCCCGTTTGCAGCTTCACGCCGATCCGGCCGCCCTCGTCGCCAAAGGCGTGCTTGGCGCTGTTGGTGGCAGCCTCGTTGATGATGAGCCCGAGAGGCACGGCGCGATCAATGGAGAGGTCGATCTCGTCGGCGTGCAACTCAACGACGACGTTGTCGATTTGCTGCTCGATGGAGGCGCAGAGCGCACGCAGGTAGGTGGCCACATCCACCGCATGGATGTTGTCACGGGGCGCAAGCTGATCGTGAGCCAATGAGATGGCGGTGATCCGGTTGGCCACATGGTCCAACACCTGCTGGACCTCGTCGTCCTTGGATCGCCGCTTCTGTAGGGAAATGGACGCGAGGATGATCTGGAAGTTGTTCTTGATCCGGTGCTGAAGCTCTCTCAAGAGCACGTCCCGACGCTGCGCCTCGGTGTTGGCCTCCACCACGGTCGCAGCTTCGCTTCGATAGGCCTGATCACGCTGGACGGCCGCGCCGATGATGGTGGCTGCCGCTTGCAGGAACTCGACCGTGTCCTGTGAGAAGTCGCGGTGCGCTGAGCTGTCGACCTCCAGCACGCCCCAGGCCGCGCCATCGATCAGGACTGGCACGTTGACCAGGGACACGATGTCATGCGCCTTGAGCACGTCGGAGATGACGAAGCCGGGTGCGGCTGCGGCGTCTTCGATGACGACGGGCTCCCCGGTCTGGAAGGACCGCCCAGGCGGGGAGCGGAGGTCTGACGCGAAGGTTGCGGCGCGCACAACGCCGTCCTTCCAGCCCATGCCAGCGACCATGAACAGGTCAGCGTGTGCAGGGCGATAGCGCAGCACCTTCACATGATCGACCTCGATGGCGCGGGCGACTTGAACGACGGCTTGATCGAGGAAACGCTCCAAGTTCGGGTTCTCGCCCGTCAGACGGCCAAGGTCGACCAGAATGCGGACGTGACGACGCAGCTTCTGAAGGTCGGCCGGATCGGTCGCAGGGGGTGTTTTGCTCGCCATGGTCAGGGACAACGCGCTCAGGGCGCCCTTGGTGCCCTTTTCGCATTTCGTCGCGGGGTCCTTGAAGGCCACTTGGTCAAGGTCCAAAGGATCGGAAACGTCCGCGATCTAACCCATTTCAGAGCAGGCCAATGGTACGGGCATAAGTTAGCGACAGCTTGGGCGAACTTGCCTAGGGTCCTAGCATCGTCGGCTCTGTTTCAGGCCTTTCGGCGACTGAAAGACGCCACTGCACTCCCGCCCCCTTACGCGTGGAGCCACTTTCATGCCCGCAAAGCATCTTCTGCTGTCGAAACTCGTCCGCACTCTGGTCCTGTCGAAGGCTGAGACAGAGGTGGATCGTGGTCAGTATAAAGCCTGCCTTGACGCAACTTTTGCTCGGAGATTTGGCACAGGAGGTCACGATTCAGATCGCTAGGAGACCCGGCCGCCGTAGCAGTCACTCGCAGCCCACACCGGCCCCTTCGCGGTCCGAGCCGTAGGACTCAGGTCCAACCACGCGATCCGGGCCGCTGACGTGCTCGGGCAACTTCGACGCTCGTCCCTGTCGGCCTTTCGGGGCGAATAGCGGGACAGCAAGCGGGCAAGGGCAGAAATCTTTGTTCTAGCAGCCCTTGCCTAGGAGATCTGGTGGAGTCGAGGGGGATCGAACCCCTGACCTCGTCATTGCGAACGACGCGCTCTCCCAACTGAGCTACAGCCCCGTCCCGCGCGAGGCGCGGAAGATGTTCAAGCCGGGGGGCGGAGTCAAGGCGCGGTCGGTCGTCCCGTCAGAACGGCACCCGCAGCGAAAGGC
>JALYFY010000410.1 GCA_030777385.1 Pseudomonadota bacterium
GCCTTGTGCAGGTCCCAGGCGGTTTTCGGCGGCGTGGCCATGTCGTAGCGGCCCTGGATGATCACGCCCGGAATGCCTTTCAGGCGTTGCGCGTTGCGGATCAGCTGCCCTTCCTCAAACCAGCCCTCATGGACGAAGTAATGGTTCTCGATGCGGGCGAAGGCGATGGCGTAGTGCTCGTCGCCGAACAGGTCGCTGTAGCCCTGATCGTGCAGGAGCGTGATCGTCTCGCCCTCCCACAGGCTCCAGGCCCGTGCGGCCTTGGCCTGGACGGCAGGGTCTGGATCGACCAGACGCCTGCGGTAGGCGGCCATGAAGTCGCCGCGCTCCTCTTGCGGAATCGGCGCCAGGAAGCCTTCCCATTTATCGGGGAAGATCCATGAGGCGCCTTCCTGATAATACCAGAGCAACTCCGAGCGCCGTAAGGTGAAGATCCCGCGCAGCACGAGTTCGCTCACGCGCTCCGGGTGCGTCTCGGCATAGGCGAGCGCCAGCGTCGAGCCCCAGGATCCGCCGAATACCATCCATCTGTCGACGCCGAGCATCTCCCGCAGGCGCTCGATATCCGCCACCAGATGCCAGGTGGTGTTGGCTTCCAGGCCCGCATAAGGCGTCGAACGTCCGCAGCCGCGCTGGTCGAAGAGCAGGATGCGGTACTTTTCCGGGTCGAACAGCCGGCGCTGGGTCGGCGTGCAGCCGCCCCCCGGCCCGCCATGCAGGAAGACCACGGGTTTGCCGTGCGGGTTGCCGCACAGTTCCCAATAGACCCGGTGCCCGTCGCCCACATCGAGCATGCCGTGATCGTAGGGCTCTATTTCTGGGTAGAAGGTGCGCATCGTGAGGCTCCGCCGGATGGGTGCTTATCCATAGCCACACAGCAGGAGCCTGTCAGCCCATCGCCTGATCCCTAAGCCGGCTTTGAAACCACTGGCGCGTCGTTCAACTGTCATATAGTTTTGCAACTGGGGAACATGGGTAAAAGCCCAACCACACTGGAGGACGAGGATGTTGACGAAACGCGCCGGCTTGAAGCTGGCAACCGCTCTGGCCGCTCTCATGGTTGTCGGCTCGGCACAGGCCGCCGAGAAGCTTCGGCTCCTGACCTGGGCCGATTACGTGCCCAAGGACGTGATGGAGCAGTTCACCAAGGAGACGGGCATCGAGGTCGAGGTCACGCTCTCGAACAACGAGGAGATGATCTCCAAGCTGCGCGCCACGCAGGGCGCGGGCTTTGACTTGGTTCAGCCAAGCCAGGACCGCATCGCCGGCCCGCAGACGGAATTCGGCATCTACAAGCCGCTCGATCTCTCCAAGATCAAGTCCGACCAGTTCATCGCCTCCATGCTGGAAGCGACCAAGAAGAACACCACCGTCGACGGCAAGGTCTACGGCGTGCCGCACATCTGGGGCACGGACGGCCTTATCGTGAACACGAAGACGGCTCCGAGTGTAGCCGATTACAACGATCTCTGCAGCCCCGCGATTGCCGGCAAGGCCAGCTTCCGCGCCAAGCGCCCGGCGCTCATTGCGTTTGCCTTCGCCAACGGCATGGATCCCTTCGCATCCTATGGCGATGCCAAGGCCTACACGGCCATGATGGAGAAGGTTGGCGCCAAGCTCGCCGAGTGCAAGAAGAACGTGAAGTTCTTCTGGGACGGCAAGGATCAGCTCCTCAATGCTCTGCGCTCCGGCGAGGTGGTGGCTGCCATGGCCTGGGATACG
The DNA here is from genome assembly GCA_030777385.1 of Pseudomonadota bacterium. Lineage (GTDB taxonomy): Bacteria > Pseudomonadota > Alphaproteobacteria > Rhizobiales > Beijerinckiaceae > Microvirga. Next base: position 1,723 of record JALYFY010000410.1, read on the forward strand.
GGCGGCTGGAAGCTCAATTCAGAGAGCGCGGACATCAAGTTCGTTGCGCCCAAATCCGGAGCGCTCGGCTGGATCGACACCTTTGCGATCCCCGCCAAGGGCCGCAATGATGACGCCGCCTATAAGTGGATCAACTTCAACATGAAGCCCGAGATCGCAGCGAAAGTGGCCGCGACTGCCGGCAACTTCACGGCATCCAACGGCGCCGATAAGTTCATGCAGGGCAAGCTGAAGGACCAGTTCGCCGAAAGCTTCCCGAAGGCTGCGATCGACAGCATCAGGTGGTATCCGGCAGTGCCGGCCGGCATCGAGGAGATCGAGGGCAAGATCCTCGACCGTCTGAAGGCCGGTTCGTAAGAACCCATTCTCTAATGACCATCATCCCCCGGCTTGTCCGGGGGATGCCTGTTTTATGTTCGTTCCGGCAGCGTCATGGCCCCTTCCACCGATCTCGACATCGTCAACGTCACCAAGCGCTTCGGCGCGCATGCAGCCGTCGATGACGTGACCTTCAGCGTCGCCCCCGGCGAGTTCTTCTCGATCCTGGGCCCCTCCGGCTGCGGCAAGACCACCCTGATGCGCATGATCGCCGGGTTCGAACATCCGACGAGCGGAGACATTCGCATCCGCGGAAAATCGATGATCGGCGTTCCGGCCAACAGGCGTCCCGTCAACATGGTGTTCCAGAGCCTCGCGCTCTTTCCCATGATGAGCGTCGGCGAGAACGTGGCCTATGGGCTCACCTGCCGCGGCGTGTCCCGCGCGGAGGCCGAGGAGCGCGCGAGCCGCATGCTGGAGCGCGTGGGCCTCAAAGGCTTCGGCGAACGGCGTGTGACGGCCCTCTCCGGGGGGCAGCGGCAGCGCGTGGCGATCGCCCGCTGCCTCGTGTTGGAGCCCACCCTGGTGCTCCTCGACGAACCGCTCGGCGCCCTCGACCTCAAGCTGCGCGAGCACATGAAGATCGAGCTCAAGCAGTTGCAAGGCACCATCAACACCACCTTCGCCTACATCACGCACGACCAATCCGAAGCGCTCGTCATGTC
>JALYFY010000411.1 GCA_030777385.1 Pseudomonadota bacterium
GGGTTCTGGCCCTCATCCCCTCCTGTCTCTTCTTTGCGTTCATTCAACGGTATCTCGTCCAGGGTCTCACCTCGGGCGCGGTGAAAGGCTGACTTCATGGCAGGCTTGGAACTCCACCGAGTGGCAAAGGCCTACGGGCGCGTAGAAGTGCTGCGCGACGTAGACCTCGAGGTGGACGACGGCGAGTTTGTTGTCCTGGTGGGCCCATCGGGCTGTGGTAAGTCGACGCTCCTGCGGATGATCGCGGGGCTTGAGCAGATCACGGACGGGGAACTGACCATCGGGGGGCGGCGGATGAACGAGGTGCCGCCGCGCCACCGGGACATCGCCATGGTTTTCCAGAGCTACGCGCTCTACCCCCATATGACGGTCGCCCGGAATATGGGATTTCCCATGGAGATCGCCCGCCGCTCCAAGAGCGAAAGGGCCGGACCCGTGAGCCGCGCGGCGGATGTCCTGGGTCTCGGGGCGCTCCTCGACCGCTTCCCTCGCGCACTCTCAGGTGGCCAGAGGCAACGGGTGGCCATGGGGCGAGCCATCGTGCGCCAACCCACCGTGTTCCTCTTCGACGAGCCGTTGTCGAACTTGGATGCCTCCCTTCGGGTCGAGATGCGGCTCGAGATCGCAAGGCTGCACCAGAGGCTCGGGACCACGACGATCTACGTCACTCACGACCAAGTCGAAGCCATGACCTTGGCCGACCGAATTGTCGTCATGAACGGGGGCCGGATCCAGCAGGTCGGATCGCCCATGGAGCTCTATGATCGGCCCTCGAACCGTTTCGTCGCGGGCTTCATCGGATCGCCGACGATGAATGTCTTGGAGGGGACGCCTGTACCCGACGGATTGCGCCTTGGGAACGGAACGGTCTGGCCCGCGCCCGCTGGCACGGCGGCGCTGGGCATTCGCCCCGAACATCTGTCGCTCACGCCGAACTCCATCCCTGGGCTCGCTGCGGAACTCCTTGTGGTGGAGCGGCTAGGGTCCGACACCAACCTCTTTTGCGAGGTGAAGGGTATCGGCCCCCTTCTGGCACGCGCGCATGGCAATGTGGAACTCGTCCCAGGCGCGAAGGTCGTGCTATGGCCAGACCCCGTCCGGCTTCATCCCTTTGACTCTCACGGGCAGCGAAGTGGTATTGGAGCGAAGGCTGCAACCGGCCCAGCGCCCTCCCCGGCCTAGGACTAGCCTCGCAGCCTAGATGCGCGGAGTGTCAGGTATATCTGCAACCTCGCGGTTCTTAATCCCCTAGTGAATTGGCGTGATGATGCTGCGATGCACCAAGCGGAGAGTATAATGGTCAACAGCGACCTGCTTTGGTTCACTATCGGCCGGGGCAGCCTCTCTTGTCTCAGCCCCATGCCCGACTGCCTTGGCTTTATCATGTCGGCTTGCCTGCGCCCTGCGGCGCAAAACAGGTCGCCCAAAACATGACCTGGGTCCTCTGCCGCGCGATACGGATAAGAAGCATCGGGGTGTTTTCAACATGAGGATTACATCGCTACGGACTTATCTCGTTCCGCCTCGCTGGTTGTTCCTGAAGATCGAGACGGACGAAGGCGTGTCGGGCTGGGGCGAGCCCGTGCTCGAAGGGCATGCCGCGACACTGGCAGCAAAGATTGAAGAGTTCGCGGAAGCGCTAGTCGGCCGCGACCCTCGTCATATCGAGGACATCTGGCAGACCCTTTACCGCAATGGCTGCTATCGTGGCGGCCCTGTGTTGATGAGCGCGCTCGCCGGGATTGATACCGCACTCTGGGATATCAAGGGTAAGGCTCTTGGCCAGCCCATTCACGCATTGCTTGGCGGGCCGGTACGCGACCGCATCCGCAGCTACTGCTGGATTCCGGGCGACCGGCCCGAGCGGCTGATTGAGGGTGCGGAACTTCTGATCGCTGCGGGGTACGACGCTTGCAAGTTCAACATCTGCGGCGAAATGCAGATTGTTGACACCTACGCGAAGGTGGATGAGGTCATCCGTCGTCTTTCCGATCTGCGTGCGGCGGTTGGCAACCGGATGGACCTGGCCTTCGACTTTCACGGCCGAGTGCATCTGCCCATGGCCCGGGTGCTGCTGCGCGAACTCGAGCCTTTGCGCCCCATCTTCGTAGAGGACGCGGTTGCCGCAGGTACGGTGGAAGAAGCCGAGGGACTGGCGCGACTGACTTCCGTTCCCCTCTGCTTCGGCGAGCGGATGCACAACCGCTCCGAATTCAAGCACCTCTTCGAGCGGCGGATCGCGCAGGTGATCAACCCTGATCCCGCGCATGTGGGGGGCATCTCTGAGACCGTGCGGATAGGACACTGGGCGCAAGCCTATGACGTGGCCCTAGCTCCCCACTGCCCGCTCGGACCGATCGCACTTGCGGCCTGCTTGCAGGTCGATGCCGTGTGCCACAACGCCTTCATCCAAGAACAGTCGCTGGGCATCCACTACAACACCGGCGGCGATCTCGGCAGCTACACTGCGCCCGGAGGCGGGTTCGATCTCGTGAATGGCTTCCTCATGGTGCCACAGGGCCCAGGCCTCGGGATTGAGGTTGACGAAGCAGCGGTGGAGGCGGCCGCGCAAGTAGGTCACCGCTGGCGTGCGCCCATTTGGCGCCACTCCGATGGCTC
>JALYFY010000412.1 GCA_030777385.1 Pseudomonadota bacterium
ACATCCGGTCCGTTCGACTCGTAGCTCTTGGTCAAGGGATTGGGACCCTTGTTGTTGTTGGGGCGGTTGTTGTTGTTACGACCGCGCATACGCCTGTTTTGTCCTGGTCTCATTTTTCGCTCTACGAGCCTCGCTGGTTCTTCAAGCCCACGCGATATGCAAGCCAATGTTCACCGAACGGGCTTAAAGCCCACCGTTCGCGTGGCAACCGTCTGTCGTTCAGCCATAGCTTTTCAAAAAGCCTGGCCATCCTTCAGTGTCGGGTTCAGATGATCGCGCGTGGCTGTTCGTTCAAAAGCCCCTGCCTGCGCGATTGATATCGTTTGGTCTTCCGGCATTCTCCCCATGGGAGCCGCCGATTTGTTTAGACCGAGGACGATCTCTACCCGTGAATCTAGCGGGTTCCTCTCGGTCCAACAAGGGCTATTTCAGACTTTATCCCAGACTGGGACAAGAAAGCCTCACCCGAAACCATCACATTCGCTTCATGGCGATGCATCGGGGGTTGCCCGATAGATCGTGCGCGACCCTTAAGATTTCAAGCCCATGAGCCGCTGCCAAGCTTTTCAGGCTCTCCGCCTGGTCGTACCCGATCTCGACCGCGAGCAGGCCTTCGGGGGCCAGGAGCCTCTCCGCCTCCCCCAGGAGAACCCGGTAAGGCTCCAGACCGTCCGCACCCCCGTCGAGGGCAAGCTGGGGATCGTGCTCCCGCACCTCCTGGTCGAGGGTGGGGATCACGCCGGACGCAATATAGGGCGGGTTCGAGACGATCAGGTCGAAAGAGCCCGAGACCGCGTCCCCCCAGCGGGAGAGGGCGAAGTGACAGCGCCCCCCAACCCGGTTGTCACTTGCATTGGTACGAGCTGTCACAAGGGCACCAAAGGACAGATCGACCCCGAGGCCGGTCGCACGGGGCAGCTCGTGAAGAAGAGCGACCAGGATGCAGCCCGATCCGGTGCCGAAATCGACGATCCTTAAGGGAGCCCCCCGGTCGGGGATCAGGCTGAGAGCCGTCTCGACCACGGTCTCCGTATCGGGCCGGGGCACCAGGGTCTCGGGGGAGAGCCGGAAAGGCAGGCCCCAGAACTCCCGCTCGCCGACGATCCGGGCCACCGGCTCATGGGCGAGGCGTCTGACGCTATAGGAGGCGAGGGTCTCGGCCTGCCCGGGTGACAGGGGGGTGTCAGGGCAAGTGATAAGATCTGTCGGTGAAATGCCAAGAGCTGCCAGAAGGAGCAGCCGGGCGTCCAGCGCCGCCGTCTCGAACCCGGCCTCGCCAAGGGTCCGGCGCAGATCCCGAAGCGCCTGAGCGCGGGTTTTCAAGGCTTTCGGCCCTGCCGGTAGCGTTCCAGCCGCTCCTCAAGGGTGCCGGTGTGAAGCTCGAACAGATGGTTGTCGTCGTCGTAGAAGTAGAGCGAATGGCCCTCGCCCTCGACCCGCGGGCGGGATTCCCTGAGCTCCAGCCCGAGCCCCTCGATCCTCTCCCGGTACTCACCGATGGCCGAAGCCGGAATCTTGAAGGCGATGTGGTTGTAGGTGCGGGTGGTCAGGCTCTCGCCCTCCATCACGGCAATCCAGAGTCCGCCCACATCGAAGAACTTCTCCCGGGAGAGGGAGAAGGTGTCGTCGCCAGAGGAGTAGATCTCGCGGCCGCCGAGCGCCCCTTCGATGATGGCGGTCATGCGGGCTAAATCTTTGGTGATCAAGGTGATGTGGCTTAGGCCCTCGATCATGCCGCCTGGTCCTGGGCGGCGAGCTGGGCTGCCTGATGCTCGGTCACGATAGCGTCGATCAGCTCGTCCAGGGCGTTGCCGCCGATCACCTCTTCCAGCTTGTAGAGGGTGAGGTTGATCCGGTGGTCGGTGACGCGTCCCTGCGGGAAGTTGTAGGTGCGGATGCGCTCCGAGCGGTCGCCGGAGCCCACCTGCGCCTTGCGGTCGGCAGCACGCGCCGCGTCCTTGGCGGTGCGCTCGGCGTCGTAGAGGCGGGCGCGCAGCAGCGCCATGGCGCGGGCGCGGTTCTTGTGCTGGGAGCGCTCGTCCTGGACGAACACCACCATGCCGGTGGGAATATGGGTGATGCGGATCGCCGACTCGGTCTTGTTCACGTGCTGTCCGCCGGCGCCTTGCGCCCGCATGGTGTCGATCTTCAGGTCCGCATCGTTGAGGACGATGTCCACGTCCTCGGCTTCCGGCAGCACGGCAACAGTGGCGGCGGAGGTATGGATGCGCCCCTGCGTCTCCGTATCCGGCACGCGCTGGACCCGGTGGACGCCGCTCTCGAACTTCAGGCGCGCGAACACCCCGCGGCCCTTGATCTCGGCCACCACTTCCTTGTAGCCGCCCGCGGTGCCCTCGCTCTCGGACACGACCTCGACCTTCCAGCCTTTCAGGTCGGCATAGCGGGTGTACATGCGCAGCAGATCCCCGGCAAAGAGAGCGGCCTCGTCGCCGCCGGTGCCGGCACGGATTTCGAGGATGGCGCTCTTCTCGTCCGCCTCGTCCCGGGGCAGCAGCATGATGCGCAGGTCCTGCGCGGCCCTTTCCACATCGTCCCTGGCCTGTGGCAGCTCGTCCTCGACAAGCGAGCGCATCTCGGGATCCGTCGCGGCATCGCTGAGGAGGGCCTGAAGGCCCTTCAGATTGTCCTCCATGGCGCGGTAGGCACGGATGGCGTCCACCACCCCGTCGAGCTCGGCGAGCTCGCGGGAGAGGGCCACGAAGGTTTCAGGGTCGGGCCCGGCATTGAGGGTCGCCGTGATGATGTCATGGCGGGCCAGAATAGCGTTCAGTCGATCAGAGGGAGGCGCAATCGTCATCAGACCGGAATACCATGGGTTTCCGCAAAATGGGCAAGCTTCGGCCGCAGCGTATCGCCGCTTCCGGCATTCTTGAGTTCGTCCTGAACCAAGGCGCTGATCTCCGCAACGTTCATCTCGAGCAGCATCGCCTTGACCGGGCCGATGGAGGCCGGGGACATGGAGAGGGAACGGAAGCCCAGCGCGATCAGGGCCATGGCCTCCAGCGGGCGTCCGCCGATCTCGCCGCAGATCGTTGCCTGGCAACCCGCAGCCTGCGCCTGTTCGGCCACCATGTTCAAGGCGCGCAGCATCGGCGCGCTCAGGGGATCGAAGCGGTCCGACACGCGCCGGTTCTCGCGATCGATCGCGAAGAGGAACTGCATCAGGTCGTTCGTGCCGAGGGAGATGAAATCGGCGCTCTCGCAGATTTCCTTGAGCTGGAACAGAAGGGATGGAACCTCCAGCATGACCCCGAGCTTCAGGTCCGACGGCAGGGGATGGCCATGGTTGGCCAAATGCGTCTTCTCCCGCTCCACGGTCTGCTTGGCGCGCTCGAACTCGTCGCAGGTCGCCACCATCGGGAACATGATCTTCAAGGGGCGACCGGCTGCGGCCTTGAGCAGGGCGCGAACTTGAGCGCGCAGCAGGCCCGGGCGGTCGAGGCCGATCCGGATGGCGCGCCATCCCAGGGCCGGGTTCTCCTCCTCCACGGAATTCATGTAGGGCAGGATCTTGTCGCCGCCGATATCGAGGGTGCGGAAGGTGACGGGCCTGTCGCCGGCCTCCGCGAACACCGTGCTGTAGAGCGCCTGCTGCTCGGAAGCCGATGGCATGCGGGCTGCGATCATGAACTGCAGCTCTGTGCGGAACAGGCCGACGCCGGCCGCCCCCGTCTCGGCCAGATGCGGCAGGTCGACCACGAGGCCCGCATTGAGCTGCAGGGTGATTTCGACGCCGTCCTTGGTGACGGAAGGCACGTCCCGCAGCTTGAGGTACTGCTCCTGACGGCGTGCCCGAAGGCGCGCCTTCTCGGCATAGGCCGCCTCCACGTCGGGATTGGGCCGGATCTGCACCTCGCCCGCCGCGCCGTCGACGATGATGGCATCGCCCGGCTCCGTCAGGGATGTGGCGTTCGACACCTCGCCCACGGCGGGGATCCCGAGAGCGCGGGCCACGATGGCGATGTGGCTGGTGGGTCCGCCCTCTTCGAGCACGAGGCCGCGCAGGCGCGAGCGGTCGTAGTCGAGGAGCGCCGCCGGGCCCATGGAGCGGGCCACCAGGATGGCGTTCTCCGGCAGAAGGCCCCGCTCCACCACCAGATCGCGCCCCACGAGGCGGTGCAGCAGGCGATTGGCCAGGTCGTCGAGGTCGTGCAGGCGCTCGCGCAGGTATGGATCGGTCTGGCGCAGCATGCGGGCGCGGTTGTCGGACTGTACCCGCTCCACGGCTGCTTCCGCGGTCAGGCCGGAGGTGACGGCTTCCCTCATGCGCCGCAGCCAGCCCTGGTCATGAGCGAACATGCGGAAGGTCTCCAGAACCTCCCGGTGCTCCCCATGATGAGCCACGTCCCCACGCTCGATCAGCTGGTCGATCGAGGTCCTGACCTCACCGATGGCGGCATCCAGCCGCTTCAGCTCCGATTCGACGTTCTCCGCGATGAGGTTTTTGACCACCACGCGCGGCTCGTGCAGCACCACGTGGCCGAGGCCCACGCCATCGGCGAGCGCGACGCCCTTCTGGTAGACCGGGCGGCGCAGGGCAATGCCGGTCTCCACCGGCGCCAGAGCCTGCAGCTCGCCCGAGGCCAGCATCTCGGCCACCACCATGGCGGTGGTCTGAAGCGCCTCCATCTCCTCTTCGGCATAGGCCCGGTAGGTGCGGTTCTGGACGACCAGAACGCCCAGCGTATTGCCCGCGCGCAGGAGCGGCACGCCCAGGAAGGCGTGGTAGATTTCTTCGCCGGTCTCGGGCTTGTAGGAGAAGGCCGGGTGGCTCTGGGCATCCGAGAGCGCCAGGGGCTCCGCCGTCGAGGCGATGAGGCCCACGAGGCCTTCGCCCGAGCGCATGACAGTGAGGTGGACGGCTTCCCGGTTCAGGCCCTCGGTGGCGAAGAGCTCGAGAACCCCGTCGCCGCGCATCACATAGACGGAGCACACCTCCGCCACCATGTTGGCGGCGATCTGGGTGACGATCTTGTCGAGACGGTCCTGCGCCCCGACCGGCTCCGCCATGATCTCGCGGAGGCGGCGCAGCAGAAGGCGCGGACCGCCGGGAGCGCTGGGCATGAGCTTATCAGTTCCCGTCCTTTGGAGCCGGCAAGGCGGACCGGCGGCTACGTCGCTTGAGTGTCGCAGCCTGACAGATCACTCGTCAATCAGGCTTGATCAAGGCCGTATAGCGAGTGGAGCGTGCGCACTGCAAGTTCAGTATAGGCCGATTCGATCAGGACCGAGAATTTAATCTCAGACGTCGTGATGGCCCGGATGTTGATGCCTTTGTCCGCCAGGGCCTTGAAGGCTCGTGCTGCAACACCCGCATGGCTGCGCATGCCGACGCCGATGGCGGAGACCTTCACCACGTCCGTTGCGCCTTGAAGTTCCTTGAAGGCGATCTCAGCCCGGCGCTCATTCAGGATCGCGCAGGCCCGCTCGTAATCGGCGGTGGGCACCGTGAAGGTCAGGTCCGTGGTGGCGGCGTTGTCGGACACCACCTGGATGATCATGTCCACGTTGATGTTCGCGTCCGCCAGGGGCACGAAGATCGAGGCCGCGATGCCCGGCTTGTCCGCAATGTCCCGCAGCGTGATCTGGGCTTCGTCGCGCGAATAGGCGATGCCCGTGACAACCTGCTGTTCCATGATGTCTTCCTCGTCGCAGATGAGGGTGCCGAGCTTGGGATCGGCGGGATCGTCGAAGCTGGAGCGCACATAGGTGGGCACGCGGTGCATCATGGCGAGCTCCACCGAGCGCACCTGAAGCACCTTGGCCCCCAGCGAGGCCATTTCCAGCATTTCCTCGTAGGAAACCTTGTCCAGGCGCCGGGCCTTGGGCACGATGCGCGGATCGGTGGTGTAGACGCCGTCCACGTCCGTGTAGATGTCGCAGCGCTCCGCCTGAATGGCGGCGGCGAGCGCCACGGCGCTGGTATCCGAGCCGCCACGCCCCAGGGTGGTGATGCGCTGCGTCGGCTGGTGCATGCCCTGAAAGCCCGACACGACGGCAACTTCCTTGTTCTCGGTGAAGCCGCGGACGATGCCCGTGCCGTCGATGGCGGCAATCCGCGCAGACCCGTGGGCTTCCGAGGTCATGATCGGGATCTGCCAGCCCTGCCAGGAGCGGGCCTTGAGGCCCATTTCCTGCAAGGCCAGAGCCAGAAGGCCCGAGGTCACCTGCTCGCCGGAGGCCACGACCACGTCGTATTCCTTCGAGTCGTAAAGGGGCGAAGCCTCCTTCACCCAGCCGACGAGCTCATTGGTCTTGCCGGCCATGGCGGACACCACCACGGCCACGTCATAGCCCGCCTCGACCTCGCGTTTGACGTGCCGCGCCACGTTGCGGATGCGCTCTACGGTGGCGACGGATGTTCCGCCGAACTTCATGACAAGACGGGGCATGGGCGAGGAAGGCCGTGGTGAGGGAAATGAATTTTGCCCCTTCGCGCTGCGAAAAGGCGCGTATACATGACGGCAGGGGTGCGCCCTGTCAACGCGCTGTTTTGCTGTCTTTCCCCTGGGGCAAGAAAAAGGAGTTCGCCATGTCCGCCGGCGCATCCACGACCATCGACCCGGCCGAGGTGGCCCGTTTCGAGAAGATCGCCGAAACATGGTGGGATCCGAAAGGGCCCATGAAGGTCCTGCACCGATTCAACCCGGTGCGGCTGGCCTATATCCGAGACGAGGCCTGCCGCCGCTTCGGGCGCGATCCGCGCTCGGCCCGCTCGCTGGAGGGGATCACGATTCTGGATGTGGGCTGCGGCGGCGGCGTGCTCTCAGAGCCATTGGCACGCCTGGGAGCCCAGGTGACGGGGCTCGATCCGGCGCCCACCAACATCTCGGTCGCCCGGCTCCATGCGGAGCGTGCGGGTGTAACGGTCGATTACCGCAACGAAGCCGTGGAGGCCGTGGTCGAGCGCGGTGAAACCTTCGACATGGTGCTCGCCATGGAGGTGGTGGAGCATGTGGCCGACCGGCAGGCTTTCGTGAATGCCTGCACCCGGGCGGTGAAGCCGGAGGGCTGCCTTGCCATGGCGACCATCAACCGGACCCTGCGCTCCTTCGCGTCCGCCATCGTGGGCGCCGAGTATATCCTGGGCTGGCTGCCCAAGGGCACCCACGAGTGGGACAAGTTCGTGACCCCCGAGGAGCTGACCGCTGCCATTAAGGCGGCTGGGCTTTCGGTGAACGATCTCAGCGGCGTGGCCTACAACCCGCTGCGGGACAGCTGGTCGCTGTCCCGCGATACGGCCGTCAACTATATGCTGCTGGCCTCGAAGGCTTGAGCGGCTGCTCCCGCGGCGCGACGCTGAGCAGCAGATAGCCGGCGAGCGCCGACAGGACAGAGCCCATGAGAACGCCGATCTTGGTGGCATCCCCCAGCTCCGGCTGGCCCGGGAAGGCGAGCGCACCGATGAACAGGCTCATGGTGAAGCCGATGCCGCACAAAAGCGCGACGCCGTAGCATTGGGCCCGTGTTGCGCCGGCCGGCACATCGGCAAAGCCGAAGTGAATGACGGCATGGGTGAAGCCATAAACGCCTATCTGCTTGCCGATGAAGAGGCCCATGGCGATGCCCAGCGGCAGAGGGCTCAAGACAGCATCCAAGGAGAGCCCGGAGAGCGATACGCCCGCATTGGCAAGGCCGAATACTGGAATGATCCCATAGGCAACAGGGCTATGAAGCGCATGCTCCAGCCGGTGAAGGGGCGCATCCTCGGCCCTCGTCTCCTTCGGCTTCGCATGAAGCGGGATCGTGAGCGCCAGGGCAACACCTGCCAGCGTCGCATGGATGCCCGATTTGAGGACGAAGAACCACAGCACGGCGCCTACCACGAGATAGGGCAGGAGCGCCGTCACATTGAAGCGATTGAAGGCGATGAGCACGAGAAGGCAGGCACCGGCTGCGCCCAACATCGCAAGGGAGAGATCGCTGGTATAGAAAAGGGCGATGATGATGATCGCGCCGAGATCATCGAGAATGGCGAGCGCCGTCAGGAAGATCTTGAGGGAGGTCGGCACCCGGGAGCCGAGGATCGCCAGCACGCCGAGCGCGAAGGCGATGTCGGTGGCGGCCGGAATCGCCCAGCCGTGATGAAGGTGCGGCTCGTTCCAGGTGATGGCGAGATAGACGAGCGCCGGCACGATCATGCCGCCCAGGGCGGCGACGCCCGGCAGTATCCGCCGTGGCCATGTGGAGAGCTGCCCGTCCAGCATCTCGCGTTTGATCTCGAGCCCCACCAGCAGGAAGAACACCGCCATGAGCCCGTCGTTGATCCAGTGCAGGACGCTGAGACCCAGAACATAGGTCTTAAGCAAGCCGAAATAGGCCTCCGCCAGAGGCGAGTTGGCGATGACCAGGGCGATCACCGTCACGCCCATGAGGATCATGCCGCCCGACGCTTCGCTGTCGAAGAACCGGCGCATCAGCGAAGTGCGTCGCGTCGGCTTCTGGCTGTGTCTCGGCTGATCCATCAATGGCTCCTTGTGACCCAAACCGGCCTTGGGCTGAATGGTTCGGATAAAGCTCCGGGATTCCCCCAGTCCAATAACAAAACCAGGAGCAACTCTGCTGGATCAGGCCGTTTTGGCGGGCATGCGCCGACGACGCGTGCCGAGCACGGTCTCAAGGGTCACGGGCCGGTAATCCCAGGCATCCACGCCCACATCGTATTGCCGGGTCTGGGGTTTGAGCTTGCCGTGGGAATGCCCGTGCAGGTCGATCCAGCCGCGGCCCATGTTCTTCCAGGTGCGGAACGCATAATGGCACATCACCACCGCATGCCCATCGAGGTGGAGTTCCGCGTAAGACTGCACGCTCTCCCAACCCTTGGCCGCAAGCGTCGCCGGGCCGTCGTTGTTGCCCGTGATCAGGTGCTTGCGGCCATTGAGTTGCCCCAGCAGCTCGTCGATCCGCTCCGGGCGCACATGCAGGGCGAAATCTCCCAAATGCCAGACCTCGTCTTGGGCCGAGACGGCTGCGTTCCAGTTGGCGATGAGCGCCTCGTCATGCTCGGGGATCGCCTTGAAGGGCCGCTTGTCGATCCGCAGCACTCGCGGGTCGCCGAAATGCGTGTCGCTGGTGAAGAATACCGGCAAGGGATGTCCTGCTGGGAGATGTCCTGATCGGAGCGTGAGGGTCAGATGGGGCGCAGGTCTCGAAGGTCGAGATCTGGGGCAGACTTCTCAAACGGGAAAAGGAGGACGGTTTTCCGGTAAATTGGATATATTTCCTTAAGGGAAGCTATGCTATTCGGGGCGAGCATCTGACTAAGCCGAGACAATAAAAGTCCCCAACAGCTAGGCTCGTTGTAACTTGGGTGCATTTGGCAGGGCGATCCTGCAGCTATTGTTACCTGAGGGGCAAATCTTGAAGATCATCACAGCTTGCGCCGTGACCGGCTTTTTTGCCGTGTCCGCTTTTACTGCGGCCTCCGCTGCAAACCGGCATGTCGACATCGTCAACGAGACCGGAAAGACGCTGACGGAATTCTATGCCTCCGCCACCGGAACCGACGACTGGGAAGAGGACATCCTGGGCGAAGACACCCTGGCCAACGGAGAGGTCTTCGACATCGATATCGATGACGGCACCGGCGCCTGCAAATTCGACTTCAAGGCCGTGTTCACGGATGGCAGCTCCCACGTGAGACGCGCGGTCGATGTCTGCAAGATCTCGACATTTACCTATCAGCGCTGAACCGATCTTTTCTAAAAGCCCGCTGGGCTGGGGGATACACATGATGAAGTCGAGATTTTTTGGGCTGGCCCTGGTAGGGCTTGCCATGGTCGTAAGCCTGCCGGCCGTGGCTGGCGGCCCTGGCGTCTATACGGTCCAGGGCAACAACGGCGAACCGGACTCCGATTATAAAGGCACGCTGACCATCGTTCAGACGAGCAAGGACACGTTCAAGCTCACCTGGAACATTGCCGGCGAGAGGTACGATGGCTTTGCGATCGGAGACGAGCGCGTGATGGCGGCAAGCTTCACGAGCAAGGGCTCCAGCGGCACGGCCCTCCTGGTCGAGGACGACGACAACAAGGGCGCCTACAAGAGCATCTGGGCCTTCAAAGGCGACACGCATCTCGGCGTGGAGTTGATTGTGCCGAAGAAATAGGACCCATATGCGACGCGCTAGTTCCTGTCGTCGGGCACGACGGGAAGCGGCAGCACGTCGATGCCTTCCTCCAGGAGCGCCCGCGCTTCGGCAAGGTCCGCCTCGCCGTAGATCGAGCGCTCCTCCGTCTCGCCGTAATGCATCTTGCGGGCTTCCTCGACGAAGCCCTTGCCCACATTCTCCGAGTTCTTCAGCACATGCTCGCGCAGGGCCCGTAGCGCCGCGCGGATCTCTCTTTCCTTGTCGGAGAGAACCGCCACGGGCTGAGCTTCCGGGGCCGCTGGGGCAGGGGCCTTGTCGGTGCGCGCGACCGAGGGCGCCATGATCTGCTTCTCGACCTTGGCCGTGTTGCAGAACGGGCAGGTCACGAAGCCGCGCTTGCGCTGCGTCTCGAACGCGTCGCTTGAGGGAAACCAGCTCTCGAACTCATGGGCCTGCTCGCAGGCCAGGGCGTACTTGATCATGTCCTTGTAGAGGTATGGATTCAGGCTGGGAAAGGGAAGGGGATCAGGCGGTGGCCGCCTGATCCGTCTCGATGGTGGGCACGACCTCGACCTTGAACGGACGGGCGTTCTTGAGGGTCGGGATGCGGCCGCGCACCTCGGCCACGAGGCCGGTGTCGATCTCGGCCAGGATCACCCCCGGCTCCGTGCCGGCTTCCGCCAGCACCCGGCCCCAGGGATCGACGATGAGGGAGTGACCGAAGGTCTCGCGCCCGTCCTCGTGCAGGCCGCCTTGGGCGGCGGAGATCATGAAGGAGCCGGTCTCGATGGCGCGCGCCCGGTGCAGCACATGCCAATGGGCCTCGCCTGTCTGCTTGGTGAAGGCGGCCGGAGCCGACAGGAAGGAGGCGCCGTTCTCGGCAAGCGCCTTGTAGAGGGCGGCAAAGCGCACATCGTAGCAGATGGTCATGCCGAGATAGCCCCAGGGGGTCTCGGCCGCCACGGCCCAAGAGCCGCCCGTATAGGTGGCCGATTCGCGCCAGCTCTCGCCGTTCGGCAGATCCACGTCGTAGAGATGGATCTTGTCGTAGGACGCGATTACCTCACCGTCCTGCCCGATCAGGAAGGCGCGGTTGGCAACCTTGTCACCCTCCTTCACGGCAATCGAGCCGATCTGGACCACGATGCCCCGCTCCCGCGCCACCTCGCGTAAGGAAGCCAGAACGGGGTCCTGCGCCTCAGGCCCCACCTTGTCGAACAGCTCGGCCCGGTCCCGGCACACGAGGGAGGTCATCTCCGGTGTCTGGGCGAAGTGCGCCCCCTGCGAGGCCGCTTCGCGGATGAGGGCCACCGCGTCGTCGCGGTTCTTCAGAACGTCGCGCCCGGAGCGCATCTGGATGCAGGCGGCGGTGAAGCGGGCTGAGGTCATGGGATCTGGTCTCCGTCAGGCCCGTAATAAGGCCCTAAAAGGCCTGCCTGTCCAGAGCCGGAGTGCCCTGCTCAGCCCTCTGGCCCGCGCTTACCTGACATCCAGTGAGTAGCGGGTTATTCTCGTCGAGCCGTTCGGAAATATCCCCTCGACCTGGAATGTGTCGGGGCCTTTGTAGCCGGACGACGGAGTGTAGAACACCTGCGTTGCCGGGGTGCGTTTCGCGTTGCAATGCACGCGAATGTTATCCTTCGGGTAGGTGGAGAAATCCATCGCCTCCTTGATCTCGACCCGCCCATTCTTGGGTTGCTCGAGAACCCGGACGCTCGTTGATCCTGTCGAGACGCATTCCGGATTAAGGGAGCCCCAGGTATCGACCTTCAGGGTCTTGCCGTTGAGAACCACCTTGGTGTTCCCTGTCGAGCCGGTGGTATTGCAGCCTGCTACCGCCAAAGTGCCGAGAAGAAGGATAAAGCTGAAGGTGCGCATGTCCGCCTCTGTGAAATTCGAGGCGCGACTTTCTCAAACGCTATTACATATCGCAATCAGATTAGGCTGCCTGTTCTCAAAATCAGGGCCGCATGTCGCTTTGATGCATCATGCGGCCCTGATTTCAGGCCGCGAGCAACCGTTGCAGCTCACCCCTGTCATCAAGAGCATACAGGTCATCGCAGCCGCCCACATGCTTCTCGCCGATGAAGATCTGCGGCACGGTGGAGCGGCCGCCGGCTTTCTGGATCATCTCGGCCCGGGCTTCCGGCTTCTTCTCGATATCGATTTCCGTGAAGGCTGCGCCTTTCTCGTCGAGAAGCTTCTTGGCAGCCGAGCAGTAGGGACACCAGCTTTTCGTGTAGATCGTGATGGACGGCATAGTCGTAGGGTCTCCGTTGATCGGGAGGATATAGGAAGCTTTAGGGGCCGGTCACAACTCCTGCACGACCCTGGCGAAGGCAAGAACGTCCACCGAGGCCGCACCTCCCCGCAGCAGCGCCCGGGATGCCGCATTGGCGGTGGAGCCCGTGGTCAGCACATCGTCGACGAGAAGCACGCGCTTGCCCTTGAGCCTAGCCCTGGCATCCTGGGGGACACGAAAGGCACCCTGGAGGTTCTCCTGCCGCTGCGCCTTGGTGAGCCCCACCTGCCGGCGGGTGCGCTTCACACGGGCGAGCAGGAAGGGATCGCAGGCCACGCCGCTCTCGGCCGAGACGGCCCTGGCCAAGGCCATCGCCTGGTTGAAGCGCCGCCACCAGAGGCGCCAGCGGTGCAGGGGCACGGGAACGATCACATCCGCCTCCTGCAGCAGCTCCGCGCCGGCCCGGACCATCATGGTGCCGAGGGCGCGGGCCAGCTCAAGCCTGTCGTTGTATTTCATCCGGTGCACGAGAAGGCTTGCCGTGCCTTCGTACTCGGCAACCGCTCGGGCGCGCTCGAAAACCGGAGGATCGGCAATGGCG
>JALYFY010000413.1 GCA_030777385.1 Pseudomonadota bacterium
CGGCAGGCGCTGGCCGAGGCCTCCGGCCGGGACGACGGCATCACCTATGCGGATCTGCTCAAGGCGGCCTCCGGGGGCGGTTTCAAGCCCTGGCACGATCTGTTCCTGTTCGGCACGGTCGCGGACCGGCTCGCCGACCGTTTCGGCACCAAGGGCTCGCCGATCTCGCTTTCGACCGCCTGCTCGTCCGGCGCCACTGCCATCCAGCTCGGCGTCGAGGCGATCCGCCGGGGCGAGACGGATGCGGCTTTGTGCATCGGCACCGACGGCTCCGTGAACCCGGAATCCCTGATCCGCTTCTCGCTGCTCTCGGCGCTCTCGACCCAGAACGAGAACCCGGAAGGGGCGTCAAAACCCTTCTCCAAGAACCGCGACGGCTTCGTCATGGGCGAGGGCGGGGCAGCGCTCGTGCTGGAGAATGCGGAGGCCGCCCGTGCGCGCGGCGCCACGATCCTCGGCTACGTGCTCGGCTGCGGCGAGAAGGGCGACAGCTTCCACCGCACCCGCTCCTCGCCCGATGGGGCACCCGGCATCGCGGCGCTCCGGCAGGCGCTTGACGATGCAGGCGTGCAGCCCGACGACATCGACTACATCAACGCCCACGGCACATCGACGCCGGAGAACGACAAGATGGAGGCCATGAGCTGCACCGCCGTGTTCGGCGAGCGCATGGCGGGCCTGCCCATTTCGTCGAACAAGTCGATGATCGGCCATACGCTCACGGCCGCCGGCGCGGTGGAGGCGGTGATGTCGCTCATGACCATCGCCACGGGCCGCATTCCGCCGACGATCAACTATCAGGTGCCGGATCCTGCCATTCCGCTCGATGTGGTGCCCAACGTGGCCCGCGACGCCAAGGTATCCTACGTGGTGTCGAACTCCTTCGGTTTCGGCGGCCAGAACACCTGCCTCGTCTTCGGGGCCGAGCCGAAGTGATAACGGCAAGCCACGGATTCTGTGTGACAAGCGCCACCCAGCTCTCTCCCCCCTTGTGGGGGAGAGTTGGAGAGGGGGGTGTGAGCGCTCGTTTCTTAGGATGTGGAGCTAACACCCCCACCCCTAGCCCCTCCCCACAAGGGGGAGGGGGATTGCTGGAGCAGCATCAATGACCCGCATTCTCGTCACAGGCGGCGGCAAAGGCGTGGGCGCAGCCATCGTGCGGGCGCTCGTGGCGGCCGGCCACGATGTCGACTTCACCTATCGCTCCTCAGGCGATGCCGCGAAGGCCCTGGCCGGCGAGCTGATGCAGGCCCATCCCGGCCGCACCGTCACGGCGCATGCGGTCGATCTCGCCGACAAGGCGGCGCTGGACGCCTTCTGCGAAACCATCGAGGGCGAGAGCTTCTTCGGGCTCGTCCACAATGCCGGCCAGCCCTACGATGCGCTGGCTGCCATGATGCAGCAGGACAAGGCCGAGGCTGCCATGCAGGTGAACTTCTGGTCGTTCACCCGCATCGCCAAGGCGCTCATGCGCGGCATGATCCGCGCCAAGGCCGGGCGCATCGTCGCCATCGGCTCGGTGGCGGCGCTCCAGGGCAATCCCGGCAATGCGGCATACGCAGCCTCGAAAGGCGCACTCATCTCCTATTGCCGCACGCTCTCGGTGGAGACCGCCAAGCGTGGGGTGACGGTCAACGTGATCGCGCCGGGCTTCATCGACACGGACATGATGGCGCCTTATGCGGCCTATCGCGACAATATGGAAAAGCAGATCCCGGCCGGGCGCTTCGCCAAGCCTGAGGAGGTTGCAGGGCTTGCGGCCTTCCTCATGAGCGAGCCCGCCGCCTATATCACCGGCACGGTGCTGCCCGTCGACGGCGGCCTGACCTCGATGCTGGGCGTGCATCGCTAAGCTTGTATATTTTGGTTTCCGATTCCCTCGGGAGCTCTCCATGACCCGGTTCATGTGTGTCCAGTGCGGCACCCAGTTCGCCGAAACATCCGCACCGCCCCCGGCCTGCCCGGTCTGCGAGGACGAGCGCCAGTATGTGCGCTGGTCCGGCCAGGAATGGACGACCTTCGAGGAGCTCCAGGCCACCCATCGCAACGTCTTTACCGAAGAGGGCGGTCTCACGGGCATCGGGATCGAGCCCGACTTCGCCATCGGGCAGCGCGCCCTGGTGATCCCCACAGGCGAGGGCG
>JALYFY010000414.1 GCA_030777385.1 Pseudomonadota bacterium
GATCCGGTATCCCGTGGTATACTGGCAAGTTTGACGCCGCACCTGCACAATGCTAGGTGGGAGCGGGGCATTCTCGAAGGGATCGTCTCGGCCTCGGCCGAGGCGAACGGAACTTCCTTGGGCAAGCTCGCCGGACCTCTCCGCGCCGCCCTGGCCGGGCGCACGGTGGCGCCCAGCGTGTTCGACATGATGCTCGTCCTGGGGCGCGAGGAGACGCTCGCGCGCCTTCAGGAAGTATCAGAGCGCGAGGGGTAAGAAGCATGGGACAACAAGGGGAGGCTATCATGGCCGAGACCAGGACCGCGACGCTTTCGATCGACGGCAAGGAAGTGCAGCTTCCCATCCTGTCGCCCACAGAGGGGCCGGATGTCGTCGACATCCGCAAGCTCTATGCCCAGGCGGATGTGTTCACCTACGATCCGGGCTTCACCTCCACCGCGGCCTGCGATTCCACGATCACCTTCATCGACGGTGATGCCGGGATCCTCCTCCACCGCGGCTACCCTATCGAGCAGCTGGCCGCCAAGTCGCACTACCTCGAAGTCTGCTACCTGCTCCTGAACGGGGAGTTGCCGACGCCAGACGAGCTTGAGAAGTTCGAGAACCTGGTGACGCGGCACACCATGATCCACGAGCAGATGCACAACTTCTTCCGGGGCTTCCGGCGGGACGCGCATCCGATGGCGACCATGGTGGGCGTGGTCGGCGCCATGTCGGCCTTCTATCACGACAGCCTCGACATCAATAACTCGCACCAGCGCGAGGTCGCGGCCTTCCGGCTCATCGCCAAGATGCCGACCATCGCGGCCATGGCCTACAAGTACTCCATCGGCCAGCCCTTCGTGTATCCCCGGAACGACCTCGATTACGCGTCGAACTTCCTGCACATGTGCTTCGCCGTCCCGGCCGAGCCCTACGACGTGAACCCCACGATCGCCCGCGCCATGGACCGCATCCTGATGCTCCATGCCGACCATGAGCAGAACGCATCCACCTCCACGGTGCGCCTGGCCTCGTCCTCGGGCGCGAACCCCTTTGCCTGCATCGCGGCCGGGATCGCCTGCCTCTGGGGGCCCGCCCATGGCGGCGCCAACCAGGCCGCGCTGGAGATGCTGCGCGAGATCGGGACGCCGGACCGCATCCCCGACTTCATCGCCAAGGTGAAGGACAAGAACTCGAACGTGCGGCTGATGGGCTTCGGCCACCGGGTCTACAAGAACTTCGACCCCCGCGCGAAGGTGATGAAGCAGTCCGCGGACGAGGTGCTCGACCTCCTCGGCGTCAAGGACAACCCGCTCCTCCAGGTCGCCAAGGAGCTGGAGCGGATCGCGCTCGAGGACGACTACTTCATCCAGCGCAAGCTTTACCCGAACGTGGACTTCTACTCGGGCATCATCCTCGAGGCGATGGGCTTCCCCACCTCCATGTTCACGCCGATCTTCGCCGTGGCGCGGACCGTGGGCTGGATCTCCCAGTGGAAGGAGCAGCTGGCCGACCCGCAGCTCAAGATCGGGCGCCCGCGGCAGCTCTACAAGGGCTCCTCCATGCGGGATTATGTCGAGGTCGAGAACCGCTGACGATCATGGGCGAGGCGACGTTCCATACGGCCCGCCTCGTCCTCCGTCCGGCACGGCTCTCGGATCTGTCCGACCTGAACGTGGTCATGTCGGACGATGAGACGATGCGCTACTGGTCACAGGAGGCGCATAGCGACCTTGCCGAGACGGAGGCCTTTCTGGCCCGGATGATGGCCCGCAATCACCTCGGCCAGGACTTCGTCATGGAGCTGGATGGCCGGGCCGTCGGCAAGGCCGGGGCCTATGCCCTGCCCGAGGTCGGCTTCATCTTGCGGCGCGACCTCTGGGGGCAAGGGCTCGCGAGGGAGGCCATGATGTGCCTGATCCCCCATATCTTCGCGACCACCGATGTGCCGGCGCTGACCGCCGACGTGGACCCGCGCAACTTGGGCAGCCTGCGAGTTCTGGATCGGCTGGGGTTCCGGGAAACCGG
Organism: Pseudomonadota bacterium; assembly: GCA_030777385.1. Classification (GTDB taxonomy): domain Bacteria; phylum Pseudomonadota; class Alphaproteobacteria; order Rhizobiales; family Beijerinckiaceae; genus Microvirga. The sequence continues at coordinate 2,011 of JALYFY010000414.1, forward strand.
TCGGGCCGAGCGGACCTTCTTCCTTTATGGGGAATGGGCCAACTCGATCTATCTCGCGCTATCGCGACCCAAAGCCGGCATCTCGGGAAATCTGAACGGCAACTGAGCATACTGGCGACAGCCACTCGGCCCGAATCGCCCGGGACAGTGCGAGACCTGCTTCAGCCTTTCAGCAGATCGTTGAGCCGCACCCGCTCCTCCTCGGTCAGCGTCTCCTCGGGGGCCGTGCCGCGCTTGCGGACCACGCTCCAACCGAGGCCGAGACCCATGAGC
>JALYFY010000415.1 GCA_030777385.1 Pseudomonadota bacterium
GCTGCCACCAGTTGCGCCAGCTCTGGCAAATGCGGTGTTTGCCGCAACTGGGAAACGGATCCGGCAGTTGCCAATCCGGGATCAGTTTTCGGCGTAGCTGCACACAGGTGTTCCGGTTTACCTGGGGCATCTGCCTGCAGCGCACTATGCCAAGCTAAGCTGCGATAGCCGCTTGTGTGTCAAATCGAGTATACAATCAACAGTACCCCCTGCAGATACCAGTAGACTTGCGGAGAGTTGAATCTTCTACCTGATCTGCACGGTCTAACGTGTTGGACCAGATAGATATGCAACAAGGCTCCAAAGCCACTTCGCCAGCTGCAGGCACCACATCGTTGCCTGCTCTCTCCCAAGATGTGTTTGTCGTCCATCAAAGGAGTTTTTGATGCGTTCTTTGGTTCTCCCCGCCGCTCTCCTTGTTGAACGACAGCTCCTGAGACAAAACGACAGGTTTTGAAATTTGGGGTGGAATTGATCACGAATCCTTGGGCGCGCCGAAAAGACTCGCTCATGGAACGACGGGTTTCAGGATCCAAGGTCAGGGTTGTTCGCGGACCCCGGGGCGAGGCGCTCTTTCGACATGAACGGATTGCCCTCCTGTTCCCACGGCACAACCGCGTGATGGATCCGGCCTAGAGGAAATCTTCGGGGCCGACAGTTAGGAGCGGTATCTGGACGGCCTCGGCGAACAACAGCGAGCACGCAGAACCCGAGGCCGAAGCCACCCGCATGTCGATGGTGGCGTGAGCGAGCCCGAGCCGCATGAACGCACTCGGAACCGGTGCAGTTCTGGAGGCTGGCGGTCTTTCCCCGTATTCCACAGGCCCCGAACAAAGCAAGAACATTCTACTGGCAGGGCATGCCTTGAATCAGTATCGTCACCGCTCTCGAAGGAGGCGATGATGACGCACCAAGTTCAGCCCATACGCGACCCGGACGAGATGGACGCAGACGTCACGGCCGTGATTGAAGCCTGTGGCGGTGATCCAAGGGTCGCAATCAAGGCCCTGGTGGTTGAGAACCTCATCCAGGAGCAGCGGATCGAACGACTGGCCGCATCGCTGTCGTTTGGGTACGTCCGCGGGCGGATCGGCGTCACGCCTAGCCAGTCCGGCCCCGGCCATCGTGAAATCACCTGAACCCCCTCACCAGATCGGCGTCTTTTATCGTCCTGACGTCATCGGTCTTGGCAAATGCGCAACTTCGAGGGCTCGACCCCATGCGACACGGTCATTCGAGAAGGCCCGGGCCCGTCATGACCCAAGAGGTTGCCGACAGGCTCCTGGAGTCCCTGCGACCGACCCGCCATCTCCTCACGCGGACGCTGGCCGATATCCCGATCGGCGATCCGGAATACCGTCAGATCGATCGCGTGGTGCAGGAGATCGACGGACTGGCTCGGATCCTGATCGGTGACTCAACCCACTTCCATCGGGAGAGCCACTCCCTATCGATCCCCGACGCCGGCCATGGCGGCGAATAGACGTGGGACGGGTCCATGCTGGCGGGAGCGTGCGACCCGTCCCGTGCCGTCCGGCCATGACACTCCGCCGGGAGCAGAACCGGCACGAGCAGGCCTGTGTCCGTGGCTGCTCTACCTCCATCAAGCACTCTTTTGCCACCAGCATCAGGGCACTCAAAGCTCAATGTAAACGCCTGCAGCAGGCCATAGCAGCGCATGAGGATCTCCAGGCCGATTTGGAGAGGCTACAGACCATCCCGGCTGTGGGGCTGAAGACCGCCATGCGGATGCTGGCGCTGCTGCGAAGCTACTTGTTCGAGACGGCTCGCCAAGCTGCTGCGTTCCTTTGTCTGGTACCAATCGAGCGGCAGTCGGGCCAGAGCGTGCGCGGACAGCCGCGGCTGTCGAAAGCCGGCAACCCCCGCCTGCGTGCCGCGCTCTACATGGCGGCTACGTAGCCACAAAGCTGAATTCGGATGTCAGAGCCCAGTAACAGCGACTGCTCGCGCGCGGGAAGGCGAAGATGTCGACCTTAGGGGCTGCCATGCGCAAGCTGGTTCACGTCTGCTTCGGTGTGCTCAAAAGCAGGGACAATTATCGCAGCCGGTTGCTCATCAGACTTGAACGTTCAGACGGTATCTACGTTCGGGTGGGCTGCAAGTGGAAGTACCTGCTTCGGGCTGTCGACAAGCACGGTCAGCCAATTGACTTCATGTTGTCAGATCAGCGCGATACCGGAGCAGCCTACCGCTTCCTGCGCAAAGCCCTGAAGATGGTGCGTGACTATCCGCTATCGTCGATCAGCACCGATAAACTAGCATCGTACCCCAAGGCAATCCGACGCTCACAAAGTGAAGGGCTGCTTGCGAAGGATGCCGAGCATCGCACCTCGAAGTACCTGAATAGCATCGTTGAGGCGGATCACGGCGCGCTCAAATGTATGATCCGGCCGACGCACAGCCTCCGATTCGGGTAGAACCCCCGTTGCTCTAGGACCCGCTTGAAACTGCTGCTGCTTGAGGCGAGAGCAATCCGCCAAGCCTGACAGGTTGCAGGCGAGGAGGCTTTTAGTTGCAGTTCGGAAGGTTAGGGTATCGGGGATTATCGCTCAGGAGCTTTCCGGGCTGCTTCTTCCATCCCTTGCGAATCCTTCTCCACCCCCTTCTGAAGCACCTTCGCGGCAGCGTCCTGTTCCTGCTCCAGAGGTGCTGGGATAGGCGTAGTTTCGCCGCGGGCCTCGAGACCTTGCTCCCGTGGCTTTCGGCTCCCCGCCTTTGCGGCGGATTTCAGGGAGCGTAGAGCCTCTGGCTGTTGACCATCCTGCATTCGATTGGGCATCGGGCGAACTCCTCCTAAGGCGGCTTCGTCGCTATCTTCCAAAGGGAATTCATGGCGCGGCGAGGCGTTCCATCCTGAGTGCCTCCTGACCAGGAAGTCATTCACCCTCGCCCTCAACCTTGCGGGTCGAGTCAAAGGCTCAAGACGCCCGCAGCCACTGGCGTGGATTGGCACGCTCGGTCAATTCGCCGGATAAGGCACGGCACAGCGCCTCCATCGACGCCAAGTTGTGGATAGAGCGGAATTCACCCACGTAAGGCAGCATTGCCCGAATGCCGGAGGCGCGAGCCTCGAAAGCCTCAAACCGAAGAAGCGGATTCAGCCATACCAAACGGCGGCAGGAGCGCTTGAGCCGGTCCATCTCGAACGTCAGTTCCGGCGTCACCTCCCGTTCGAGCCCATCCGTAAAGAGCAAGACGATAGCGCCCTGGCCGAGCACCCGGCGCGACCAGTTACGGTTGAAGGCGTGCAGCGCATGGGCGATCCGGGTACCGCCCTCCCAATCCTGCGCTCGCTTCGATGCGCGGGCCAGAGCCTCATCAGGATCACGACTCGTCAGTTCGCGGCTGATATTGGTCAGGCGGGTGGCAAAGACGAAGGAGTGAACTCTTCGTCTCTTCTCGGCAATGGCATGCAGGAAGTGCAAGAAGAGTCGGGAGTAGTCTGCCATAGAGCCTGAGATATCCATAAGCGCCACCACCGGCGCATGGCGCACCGCAGGGGAGCGATAGGCCAGGTCGATCGTAGCCCCGCCGCCGCGTAGCGACCGTCGGAAGGTCTTGCGCGGATCGATCCGGCGACCTCGTGGGTCCGATAGGAAGCGGCGGGTGATCACTTCGTCGTTCGGCAGGGACATTCCGGCGATCACCCGCTTCGCCACGGCAATCTCGGCGGCCGACATCTGCGCGAAATCCTTGGCCTTCAGAACCTCACGATCGGAGACAGTGAGGCGGGCGGAGAACTCGGTTTTCTCGACCGGCTCCGGCTTTTCCTGACGGGGCGTGGCCAAGGCTCCGGCCACACGCAGGGCACCGGCGCGAGGCTTCTTGTCCTCCTTGGCCCCTCCAGGGGCGATGGGCGACATCTGGGCGATCAGCTTCTCGATCAGAGAGCGCCGCCGCCAGAAGATCCTGAAGGCTTGGTCAAAGAGGATGCTGTGCTCGTGCCGCTTTACGAACACGGCATGGAGCACCCAATAGAAATCCTCGCGCGGCCCGATCCGCGCTGCCTCGACCGCCACGATGGCATCGAGAACCGCGCCTGGCCCGACTGGCAGACCTGCGGCCCGCAAGGCTCGCGCGAAGTAGGCGATATTGTCCGCGAGACGGCCTTGTTCCTCACCGGCGAACACATCGGTCACTCGGGTGTCCTCAGCACGCTCTGAATTTGATCCAGCATATTCTTCGCTCGGCTGCCCTGCATCTTTTGGATGTCATCCTGGTACTTCAACAGAACGCCGAGCGTGTCCGAGACCAGTGCCGGATCGAGTGCCATCGCATCGAGTTCCACGAGGGCGGAGGCCCAGTCCAGGGTTTCCGCTACGCCCGGTGCCTTGAACAAATCCTCCTTCCGGATTGCCTGCACGAAGGCGATGATCTCCTGCGACAGGCGTTCGGCGGCCTGCGGAACCCGGCTCGTGAGAATGGCGAGTTCCCGCTCCGCGTCCGGGTAATCGAGCCAATGATAGAGGCAGCGCCGCTTAAGCGCGTCGTGAATTTCGCGGGTACGGTTCGACGTGATGATGACGATGGGCGGCTGCTCCGCTTTGACCGTGCCGAGTTCCGGTATCGTGACCTGAAAGTCCGAAAGCACCTCCAGAAGGAAGGCCTCGAAGGCCTCGTCCGTGCGGTCGAGTTCATCGATCAGGAGAACTGGGGAACCAGAGGTGTCTGCCTCAAGCGCCTGCAGGAGCGGCCGCTTCACGAGATAGCGGTTCGAGAACAGGTCACTCTCCAGCGTGTCGCGGTCCACCGTTCCGCCGGCCTCAGCCAAGCGAATGGCCATCATCTGCCCGGCATAATTCCACTCATAGACGGCCGAGGCGACATCGAGGCCTTCGTAGCATTGCAGGCGGATAAGACGGCGTCCGAGCGCAGACGAGAGCACCTTCGCGATTTCGGTCTTGCCGACGCCGGCTTCTCCCTCAAGGAAGAGTGGACGCCCAAGCTTGAGAGCGAGAAAGAGCACTGTCGCGAGCGGTCGGTCGGCCACGTAGCCGGTGCTCCCCAGAAGAGCCAATGTGCTGTCGATGGAACCGGGTTTGTCGGCCACAGGCTGTGCTGCTCCATAAGGGCATGATGCCCGAGCAGAGCCCGGGCATTGCATTGATGTCGTTTCAGGCCTCTCCCAATCAGCCCCGGGCGGCAGCCGCCTGCACAGCTCTGCGGGCCATGACGCCGACGAGGTGGGCGCGATAGGCTGCATCCGCATGAATGTCGCTGTTCATCTCGTCTTCCGACACCGCAATGCTGTCGAGAGCTTCCGGAGCGAAGTTCCTGCTCAACGCCTGCTCCATCTCGGCGACCCGAAACACGCCGTTCGAACCCGCACCCGTCACGGCGACGCGCACGACATCCGCGTGCTTTGCCACGAATACGCCGACAAGGGCGTAGCGCGAAGCGGGGTTGCGGAACTTGGTATAGGCTGCCTGGGATGAGATCGGGAACGACACCCCGGTGATGATCTCTCCTTCCTCCAGAGCGGTCGTGAAGATGCCCTGGAAGAAGTCGTCCGCCGCGATCTTCCGCTGGTTGGTGACGATCGTCGCGTTTAGGGCAAGACAGGCAGCCGGATAATCCGCAGAGGGGTCATTGTTGGCGATGGAGCCACCGATGGTGCCGCGATTGCGCACATGCGGATCTCCGATGAGTTCAGCCATCTCCGCAAGAGCCGGAATCGCTTCCTTCACCTCGGCGGAGTTCGCGACCTCCGCATGCTTGATCATGGCCCCGATGGTAACCGAATCGTCGGAGCGCTCGATGCCGCGCAGTTCCGCAATCTGACCGAGATCGATCAGATTAGTGGGGCCTGCAAGCCGCAGCTTCATGGTCGGCAGCAGCGTGTGGCCGCCGGCGAGGAACTTGGTGTCCTCAGCTTGGGCAGCCAAGCCCGCAGCCTCCTTGACGCTCGTCGGGCGGTGGTATTCAAAAGCGTACATTTCCGTCCTCCCTTATTCCGCCGCCACGGGCATGTGTGCCTTCTGGGCCGCCCGCCACACCGCCTGAGGGGTTGCCGGCATGGCAATCTCCTCATGACCGAGGGCATCTGTGATCGCGTTGATGACGGCCGGCGGAGCCGCGATGGCGCCGGCTTCTCCGCAACCCTTGATCCCAAGCGGGTTCGAAGGGCAGGGGGTCACCGTCATGCCAACCTGGAACGACGGCAGGTCGATAGCGCGGGGCATGCAGTAGTCGTTGAAGCTGGCCGTGATGAGCTGACCGCTCTCGTCATAGAAGGCTCCTTCGAGGAGCGCCTGACCGACACCCTGCGCAATGCCGCCATGAACCTGGCCTTCCACGATCATCGGGTTGATGATCACCCCGAAATCGTCAACTGCCGTCCAGCGTTCGATCTTGGTCACGCCGGTATCAGGATCAATCTCTACCTCGCAGATGTGAACCCCGGCCGGGAAGGTGAAGTTGGTAGGGTCGTAGAATGCCCCTTCCTTCAACCCGGGTTCCAGATCCTGGCCCGAGAACTTGTGGGCGATGTAGGCCTGAAGCGCGATCTCGCCGAAGGCCATCGAGCGGTCGGTGCCGGCGACGCCGAACCTGCCGTCCTTGAACTCGATATCGCCCTCTGACGCTTCGAGCACATGGGCCGCCACATTCTTGCCCTTGGCGATGACCTTGTCGATGGCCTTGGCAATGGCCGACATACCAACGGCGCCGGAGCGTGAGCCGTAGGTGCCCATGCCGAACTGCACCTTGTCGGTGTCGCCATGGACGATGCTGACCTGATCGATTGAGATGCCGAGTCGGTCAGAGACGAGTTGGGCGAAGGTTGTCTCGTGGCCTTGGCCGTGGCTGTGCGAGCCCGTGAGAACTTCGACCGAGCCGGTCGGGTTGACGCGCACCTCGGCCGACTCCCAGAGGCCCACGCCGGCGCCGAGCGATCCAACCGCCTGCGATGGGGCGATACCGCAGGCCTCGATGTAGCTTGAGAAGCCGATGCCCCGCAGCTTGCCATGGCGGGAGCTTTCCTGCCTTCTTGCAGAGAAGTTCTTGTAGTCGGCAATCTCCAGCGCCTTGTCGAGAGAGGCCGCATAGTCGCCCGTGTCGTAAGTCATGATGACCGGAGTCGCATGCGGGAATTGCGTGATGTAGTTACTACGGCGGAACTCGGCGGGGTCTTGGCCCAATTCGCGCGCGGTCTTCTCGACGAGCCGTTCGACCACGAAGGTAGCCTCAGGCCGTCCCGCGCCGCGATAGGCATCGACGGGCGCTGTGTTCGTATAGACACCGTCGACCTCGCAGTAGATGGCGGGGATGTCGTACTGGCCTGACAGAAGCGGGGCGTAGAGATAGGTCGGCACCGATGAGGAGAAGGTCGAGAGATAGGCACCGAGATTGGCCGTGGTGTGAACCCTGAGGCCAATGATCTTGCCGTTCTCGTCTGTCGCCATCTCCGCATGGGTGACATGGTCGCGTCCATGTGCATCGGACAGGAAGGCTTCCGAGCGATCGGAGGTCCACTTCACCGGGCGCTTGACCTTTTTCGCCGCCCAGACGCAGACCGTCTCTTCGGCATAGATGAAGATCTTGGAGCCGAACCCGCCTCCCACGTCCGGCGCGATGACGCGCAGCTTGTGCTCGGGCGCGACGCCAATGAAGGCCGAAAGTACGAGGCGGGCCACGTGCGGGTTCTGGCTCGTCGTGTAGAGCGTATAGTTGTCAGTTCCGAAGTCGTATTCACCCACGGCTGCGCGGGGCTCGATGGGGTTCGGCACCAGCCGGTTGTTGATGAGGTCGATCTTCGTCACGTGCTTCGCCCGCGTGAAGGCTGCTTCCGTCTCATCCTTATTGCCGAGATGCCAGTTAAATACGGTGTTGTCAGGCGAGACGTCATGCACCTGGACGGGCGATTTCGCAGCCTGGGCCGTGTCGACGACAGCCGGGAGAACATCGTAGTCGACCACGATGGCTTCTGCCGCGTCCTTCGCCTGGGCGAGCGTTTCGGCAATCACCACAGCCACGTGATCGCCCACATAGCGCACCTTGCCCTGGGCGAGAGCCGGATGAGGCCCGGCCTTCATCGGGCTGCCATCCTTGGAATGGATCATCCAACCGCAGATGAGCCCACCGATCTTGTCGGCCGCGAGATCATCGCCTGTGAAGACGGCGATCACGCCCGGCATGATCATGGCAGGGGCCGTGTCGATGGACCGGATCGCCGCATGGGCATGCGGCGAGCGGAGGAAATATGCGTATGTCTGCCCCGGCCGGTTGAAGTCGTCGACGTAGCGTCCCTGGCCGGTGACGAAACGATGATCCTCTTTCCGGCGGACGGGTGCGCCGATCCCTGTTGCGGTCATAAATTCCTCCCTTATCTGCGTTGTCCCTGGCCGGGGTCGAAGCGAAGCTGGAGCCTCGAAGAAGGCTTTAGAATAGGGGTCTGCTTCGAGCCTCGCCTGCAGCTTTCACCTGTTCGGGGCGGGCCGTGGACGAGCGTGTCGCCTTACTCCGCCGCCTGCTGCAGGGGCGCCCGGGCCATGGCCTGGGCTCCGGCGGCAATGGCCTTGACGATGTTGTGATAGCCCGTGCAGCGGCACAGATTGCCTTCGAGCTCGGCTCGGATGGTCTGCTCGTCGAGCGCGTTTCCCTTGCGGTTCACGATATCGATGGCGGACATGATCATTCCCGGTGTGCAATACCCACATTGAAGGCCGTGATGCTCACGGAAAGCCGCCTGCATCGGGTGCAAATCGCTGCCCTGGACGATGCCCTCGATGGTGGTGACGACGCTGGCATTGGCCTGGACGACAAGGGTCGTGCAGGACTTCACGGCCTGAGCGTTCAGATGAATGACGCAGGCGCCGCACTGGCTGGTATCGCAGCCCACATGGGTGCCGGTCAGCCTGAGATTGTCGCGCAGGAATTGAACGAGCAGGGTGCGGGGATCGACGTCTGCGGTGACGGATTGACCGTTCACCGTCAGGGAGACGGTGGTCATGCGTGCTTTCCTCCTCAGTCGCCAGCAACCCGGCCAACCTTCAGGTGGTCTCAGGCACCGGCAGGTATTTTTGTTGGACGACCGCATGGATGCGAGCCGTCAAAGTCGAGTGTGGCCCGCCCAGTCTGAGCGGTCAAGTATCGGAAAATGGCCCGCAATGACTTACAGGACGATTATGCGGCGGACTCCGCAGGAGTCAGGATCTTGGCGAAATTCGCGAAGAACTCATCGGCATATTTCTTGGCAACGCCGTTGATGAGACGCCCGCCAAGTTGAGCGATCTTGCCGCCTACATGGGCTTCGACGTCATATTGCAGTTTGGTGCCGCCCTCGATTTCTTCGAGCCGCACCTTAGCGCCGCCCTTGGCCCAGCCAGCGACGCCACCCTGTCCCTCGCCGCTGATCGTGTAGCCGTTGGGCGGGTCGAGATCAGTGAGGGCGACACCGCCCTTGAAGGTCGCCTTCACGGGCCCAACTGAGACTTTGGCGGTCGCCTGGAATTCTGTGCCGCTGACCTTTTCCAGTTCTTGGCATCCGGGAATCGCCGCCTTCAAGACCTCCGGATCGTTGAGGGCGGCCCATACCGTCGCCCGGTCGGCTGGAAGTGCGACCTCGCCCTGCATCGTCATCGCCATGCTGAGTTCTCCTCCTGTCAACAGCCCGAACCGCAGAATAAGGGCAAATTAGGCGGCGCGTCACCTGCCAAGCATTGCTGCAATGCACGCGACACTGTGGTGCTCAGGTGCCAGGGGCCGTTTGCCCCTTCACAGCCGCCTCCGCTTTGGCAAGCGCTTCAACGACCGCATCGAAGGTGAGGAGGATGGAGGCGTGACGGGCTTTCAGGTCTCTAGTCGGTTCCAGGAGCGCCAACTCAGCCCATTCGCCGGAAGGAGGATCTCCGCCAGCCTTTAGCATCCGGTGCATATCCTCCCGCAGCGCCCGAAGCTCCTTGGCGCTCGAGCCAAGCACATGCCGTCCCATAATCGACGAGGAGGCCTGACCCAGGGCGCAGGCCTTCACCTCATGGGCGAAGGCGCTCACAACATCGCCATCGAGTCTCAGGTGCACCGTCACCGTCGAGCCGCATAATTTCGCATGGGCTGTCGCGCTTCCATGCGCCTCCGGCAGCGTCCCCTGAAGAGGGATGTCGGCCGCAAGCTCTAGGATACGGTGGCTATAGATATCGTTCAGCATCCTGCGGGCGGCCCATCCGACGGAGGTGCTTGTTCGAGGTAGATCAGACGCCGCAATGCCTGACCTGTCAATGCTCCGGAATGTCAGGCTTGGGGCGGCGTGCAGCCCAGTTGCGGTTCAAGGCACGGTGGTGGCAGTATCAATCATCGGGCGGTTTTGCGAACGCTCTTCATTCGCCGGGAAATCTCATGCTCTCGACCGACACGGATATTCTGAAGGCAGCAGAAGCTTGGAGGCGCGAGGGCAGGGGGATCGCGATCGCGACTGTGGTTGAAACCTGGGGATCGGCGCCCCGGCCCGTCGGCAGTCATCTGGTGATCGATGAGGACACGAACTTTCTCGGCTCCGTCTCCGGAGGATGCGTCGAAGGTGCGGTAATCACGGAGGCCCTAGATGTGATCGCCGATGGAAAGCCGCGCATGATCGAGTTCGGGGTGGCCGACGACACCGCCTGGCAGGTTGGACTGTCCTGTGGAGGGCGGATCAGGGTCTACATCGAGCGGGTGGACTAGTCGGCATGCGCCTAAGCCTCCTATCAGATCTCAACGAAGAGCGCGCTGCCCGGCGCGCCGCTGTCCTCGTGACCGATGTGGTGTCGGGTGAGCAGCGCCTCGTCCGGGAGGCAGAGGTTGGAAGCGACCCGCTGGCCCAGGACCTGCAGGACAGTCTGCTCCAGGGTAAGAGCAAGATCGTCGAGCGGGATGGACGCCAGTTTTTCCTGACCGTACAGACGCCTCCGGTGCGGGTGGTCATCATTGGCGCTGTCCATATCAGTCAGGCGCTGGCGCCTATGGCCAGAGGCCTCGATTTCGACGTCACAATCATCGACCCACGTACGGCCTTCGCGACCCCTGAGCGCTTTCCGGACGTGCCGGTGCTGGCCCAATGGCCCGATGCCGTCTTACCTGACGTCAGAATCGACCCGTACACAGCCGTCGTCGCCCTCTCCCACGATCCAAAGATCGACGATCCTGCGCTCATGGCCGCCCTACGATCAAAGTGCTTCTACATCGGCGCGCTCGGCTCCCGCAAAACCCATGAACGCCGGGTTCAGCGCCTGACCGCATCTGGCTTCACCGAAACGGATCTCGCTCGGATCCATGCGCCCATTGGCCTCGACATCGGGGCTGTCTCGCCTGCGGAGATCGCAGTCTCGATTCTAGCCGAGATCGTCGCGAGCCTGCGCAAAGAGCGGAGGCGCTCGGCGTGAAGTTCGGAGAGGTTCCCGTCGAGGAAGCTATCGGGGCCCTGGCGGCTCACAGCGTCCGGGCGGGCGAAATGGTTGTGAGGAAAGGGACCGTCGTTACGTCGGACACCGCCGTGCGCCTGAAGCAGGCCGGCATCGAGACTCTCATCGCAGTCCGACTCGAGCCTTGTGACATTGCCGAAGACGAAGCAGCCTTCCAGCTTGCTCATGCGCTTGCGGGCAGCAACGTTGCCGTCGAGGCCCCCTTCACCGGGCGTTCCAATCTCTACGCCGAAACCTCGGGCGTTCTCGTCATCAATGTTGAGTCGATTAATGGCCTCAACGCCGTCGACGAGGCCATGACGGCCGCCACCCTACCGGCCTACAAGCCTGTTGTCGCAGGAGAGATGGTCGGCACGGTTAAGATCATTCCCTATGCCATTCCGGAGATCCTGCTGCAAAAGGGAGTCGATAGGATCGGCAAAGGCGCGTTGCGGGTTGCTCCCTACACGCGCCACTCGGTCGGCGTCGTATCGACCGTACTTCCAGGCATGAAGCCAAGCGTCATCGACAAGACCCTTGCCGCGCTCGGCAAGCGGCTGGAGCCGGCGCGCGCATGGATCATGCAGGATCGCCGTGTGCCTCACGAGGCAGTCACCCTGGCGGAGGAACTGGCTTCACAGGCGAATGGCGATACGGACGTCATCATCGTCTTCGGAGCCTCGGCGATTGCCGACCGGCGTGACGTCATCCCATCTGCCATCGAGATGGCTGGCGGACGGGTGGAGCATTTCGGCATGCCGGTCGATCCGGGAAACCTGCTTCTTGTGGGCTCCATCGCCGGCAAGCCCGTCATCGGCGCCCCCGGCTGCGCTCGTTCTCCGAAGGAAAACGGGTTCGACTGGATCCTGCACCGCCTTCTGGCGAACGTGCCTGTGACACGGGCCGACATCATGTCCCTAGGCGTCGGAGGGCTTCTCATGGAGATCATCTCCCGGCCGCAGCCGCGTGAGGGCGGGGAAAGCGAGGGCGAGGCATGAGCGATGTGGCGGCTATTCTACTGGCAGCCGGGCGCGGCACCCGTTTTGGTGAGGAGCCGAAGCTGCTGGCGCCGATCGGCGACAAGGCCCTCGTCCGTCATGCGGCCGAGGCTGCCGTCCATTCCATGGCCCATCCAATCATTGTGGTGACGGGCCATCGCGCTAACGCTGTTCAGGAACAGCTGAGGGATCTCCCGATCCAGATTGTTCACAATCCCCTGTTCGCCGATGGTCTCTCGACATCGCTGAAGGCCGGCTTCTCCGCATTGCCGCTGGAGACGCGGGCCGCAATTGTCCTTCTCGGGGACATGCCATTCGTCAGGCCCGGGCTCATCGATGCTCTCGTCGGCGGATGGCACGCTAGGGGAGAGCCGACGGCTCTCGTTCCCGTGTTAAACGGTCAGAGAGGCAATCCTGTGGTACTCTCGCGAACTCTTCAGACCGCGATCAAAGGGCTATCCGGGGACGTAGGCGCAGGTTCGCTTATACGTGGAAGGCCGGATGTTCTGGAATGGCCGACAGAGGACACTGCTATCATCCATGACATCGATACGAGAGAGGAATTCGCCAAGCACCAACCCTGAATGCCTCTCGCTCGGGGCGAAGGTTCTATCACCAGAAATATAACCACTATGGCTGGTTCGCAGTTTTCGTATCGCCACCCGTTTTCGCGAGGCGACTGTTACTCGCGACGCTTCAGGGCTATGTCGATCTTGATGTCACGGTAACTTTTGGTCAGAGGCTTGTGGCTTAAGGGCGGCGGCATGACCAATCCCATCAGCTACAAGCGCCACTGGTTCCCACCTCAGATCATCGCCCGTGCTGTTTGGCTGTGCTTCCGGTTTCCTCTAAGCCTGCAGCTCGTGGAGGAGATGCTGCTCGAGCGTGGCATCGTTAGCGCGACAGCGCTCCGGCGATGCCAGGTGGCGGCATGGGTGGCATGGACTTCTAAGTCCTGCTCCCATTATCCCACTGGAAAGGTCCCGGAGAAATCCGGGGCCTTTTGTCAAAGGTTTGGTAGGTCGACGGCAATCACCTTCATCAGGGCCGTGTTTGTGATCTACGATGTCTCGACATGAGTACACAGTGGTGGTACACACCACCAATTCAAGGGCGTGCTAAGTCTTTGATTTTGCTGACTCACCAGGAGGAAATGTACAATCCTCTCCAGGCAGCCAAATTCGCTCGTAACCCTTCGGAAAGAACGGGTTAGGGGGATGTCACTGGCACTGAGCTGCCGAATGGTACACAGAGGTAGCACTAGGCCCAGCGAGGCACGGCGACTGCAAACCGCGCTCTCGCGTATAATCGTTTCCGTTTACCCGTTGGGAACGCACCGCTGCATGACCCGTGCGAGCCGTTGCGAAAATGCCCTCGCATCGGCCGGCAGTTCACCATCTAAGATCCGTGCCTCGTCTAGCAGGAGATGGGCGGCGTCTTCACGGAGCATTTGTTCGGCATCACCGAGATTTGCCAGGGCGACAATGAGGTTATGGCGCGGGTTGATCTCAAGGATTGGTTTTGCTGCCGACCCTAGTTGTCCTGCTCGAGCCAGGAGCCGCTCCAGTTGCCGGTCCATGCCAGTCTCGGGTGCCACCAAGCAGACAGCGCTTTCTGTCAGACGCTCCGAGGCGCGGGCGTCGGAGACGCTCTCACCAAGGGTCGCCTTCACAGATTGGATGAACCGAACCACCGCCTCCGGTGCCGGGGTGCCCGCATTCTCCTTTGCTTCGATCAGCGGGATTTGCGCCAGGTCGGCCGCGCCGTGGGTGACCGACTTGAGCGGCTTGCCCTCGTAGTCGACGCCGGCCGTGGCCCAGAAGCTGTCGACCGGATCGGGCAGCAGCAGCACCTCGATGCCGCGGGCCCGGAAGCCTTCGAGCTGCGGCGAGGCCTCGAGCCGGGCGAGATCCGTCCCGGTCACGTAGTAGATGGCCGTCTGGTTCTCTTTGAGGGAGCCGACATAGTCCTTAAGTGAGCGCCATGCGCCACCGGAGGCAGTGGTCTTGAACCGTGCCAAGCCCAGCAGCGTCGAGCTCTTTTCGAAGTCCTCATAGAGCCCTTCCTTTAGCACCGCGCCGAAGGTCTCCCACACCTTGGTGTAGGCCTCCGCATCGTTCTGGGCGAGCTTCTCGAATTCACTGAGAACCCGGCTGGTCACACCCTTCTTAATCGCGGCCAGAAGCGGGCTCTCTTGGATCATCTCACGCGAGACATTGAGTGGCAGGTCAGCCGAGTCGACCAGTCCGCGCACGAACCGTAGGTAGCGTGGCAGGATCTCAGCCTCGTCGGTGATGAAGACTCGCTTGACGTAAAGCTTCATCCGCCCGTGGCGGTCGGGATCGAACATATCGAACGGCGTGGAGCCCGGCACGAAGGCCAGTGCCGTGTATTCGTGGCGGCCCTCGGCACGGAAATGCACCGTCAGGGCCGGCTCGTCAAACTGGCCAGCCACGCTGCGGTAGAAATCCGTGTACTCCTCAGGTGTGATCTCAGAGCGCGGCTTCACCCAAAGCGCCGCGCCGTCGGCGACCTCCTGCGGCTCCGCTCCAGGCTTCTCAACGATGGAGATCGGCACGGGTACGTGACCCGACTGCGACTTGATGATGCGTTCGAGCGAATAGCGCTCGGTATAGGAGGCAGGGTCCTCCATCAGGTAAAGGATCACCTGAGTGCCGCGGGCCGGGACCTCATCACTTGCAAAAGGCGCAACTGTGTATGAGCCCTTGCCATCTGAGGACCAGAGCGTGGCCTCGTCACTGCCAGCCCGGCGGGAAA
>JALYFY010000416.1 GCA_030777385.1 Pseudomonadota bacterium
TCGAGGTTCACGATCAGGTCGCCGGTGGTGATGACCGATTGAGCATGACCCTTCGAGCGGCGGACGATCGCGTGGATGCGGGCCACCATCTCGTCCTTGTGGAACGGCTTGGTGAGATAATCGTCGGCGCCGAAGCCGAGGCCCTTCACCTTGTCCTCGATGCCGGCCATGCCGGAGAGGATCAGGATCGGCGTCTTCACCTTTGCGACGCGCAGCGTCCGCAGGACCTCATAGCCCGACATGTCGGGCAGGTTCAGGTCGAGAAGAATGATGTCGTAGTCGTAGAGCTTGCCGAGGTCGATGCCCTCTTCGCCGAGATCCGTCGTATAGATATTGAAGTTCTCGGACTTCAGCATCAGTTCGATGCTTTGCGCAGTCGCGCTATCGTCTTCAATCAGAAGTACGCGCATGTTCAATCCCCAGCCCTTGCCCTTGAGCTGTCGAGCAGCGTCACGCTGCCCATCCGCCGCCGGGCCTGCGACGGATGCTCTTCTGAACTGATTCGAAACGCTAATACAGAATGGTTAACAAACCCTGATTCCGGGATGCAAGCGCTTAACGAACTTGACAGGCAGATCATCTGCCGAAGGCGTGTGTCCTGTGGATTCTGGGTCACCATAGGGAACTGCCTCACAACATCCCAAAAGCTTGTAACTTAAGCGTTTCAGCTGCGTCCGGCGACAGATCCGAAGAGCCCGCGTCCGTGACCGAGCCAGTGTTAAGGAAATAGGTAAACGAAAGGTTTACGGGTCTCGAACCAGAGGGTCGCAGGTGCGGTCCCGCGAGAGGGCCGGAAGGGCGTGGAAAATTTTTTGTCGCAGCCGGTAAGGAAAGCTCAACTTCCGTCGGCGATGGTGGCGCATGTCTGGCGGATAACTGAGCGATCCGTGAGATCAAGTGAAACAGCGACGTGTGGAGTTGAATCAAGATGAAGTCGCGGGATACGCTCATCCGCCTCAAGCGCTTTCAGGTCGACGAGAAACGTCGCAGGGTGGCGCAGATCGAGATGATGATCGCCGAGTTCGACCGCATGGCGGCTGACCTTGACCGGGAGATCGCGGCGGAGGAGCAAAAGGCCGGCATTGCCGACCCGAACCACTTTGCCTATCCAACCTATGCTCGCGCTGCGGCCCAGCGGCGAGACAACCTTCGTCTCTCGGCCGAGAACCTTCACATTCAGCTCGACGACGCGAAGGCGGAGCTGGGCGAGGCTTTCGAGGAGCTGAAAAAGGCCGAAAGCCTCGAGGACCGGGAGCGCTCCCTGGACGCAGCCATCAGCCAGGCGGGACAGTCCCGCGCCGTGCGCGCGACCGCCTGATCGGCTCATCGGAAAAAGTTTTAGAGGGCGCGTCCGTCAGGATGCGCTCTTTTCGTTTGCGGGGAGCGCAAGGACCGGAACGTGGGAGGCTGCCTTCAACGGGAGCAGGCCGAGGAGCCGAGGGTCGTCCACCACCTCTATGGCGCGCTGGTAGGGCGTGAAGCCCGAGCGGATATAGAAGGGCAGGGCTCCTGGGGAGTCGAGCGTGCAGGTGTGAACGATGAAGCGCCTGATCGGCTTGGCGAAGGCGCGGCCAATCGCTTCGTTCATCAGGAAGCGGCCCGCCCCCTGTCCGATGAATCCCGGCACCAGTCCAAGGAAGGATAGCTCGACCTCTTCGCCGGCGCGAAAGTCCAGTTCCAGCAGGCCGACATCGCCCGTGCCGTCGTGCAGGGCATAAGCCTCGACCCCCGGGTCGTCGAGAATGGACGCCAGCTTGTCATCGGGCATGACGGCGCGGCTGAACCAGAGCCACGGCTCGCCAACCTCTCGGAACAAGGTTCGATAGCGTCCATGGTTCTCGTCGATGCGCTGGAGGGTCCAGCGATCCGGCTTCTGGACCAAGGCGGTCGGTGGGCGCTCCAGCATCTCCAGATAGGTGACGACCGTTGCGATCTTGCCCGGCGGCAAGCTCGTGTAGCCGTCGAGATTGAGCGTCACTGCTGTCTCTGCTGTCATGTGTGGCCTTCCGGATGCCGCAAGGGAACTATGCCCGTCCTGCGGACGATGAGGCCATCTGATAAGAGCATTGCCTTGCGCCGTCACCCTCCTGGCCCGGCCTGAAGCCGGGGAGGGCCGCATGGCGCCACATGCTCAATCGCCGGCCCTTGGCAACAGGGTTCGGATTGGACCTTATGTCATGCCCAAACGGGCCAAATCCCCCTTGCAGAACAAGGGGATTGTAGGCACAGAAGGAGCAGTAAGGGAGTTCCGCCGGCTCGATGAAGAATGTGCGTGAGTTCATTTGGCCCTTGATCGGGCTTCTGGCAGTTGTCGTGTCCTGCTGGCTTCTCTATCGCGAGCTTCGCGGGATGTCCCTCGACGATGTCTGGGACAGCCTGACCGCGGTGCCGGCGCACCGCTATGCCCTGGCAGGCGCCTCCACCCTGGTCGCCTATGCGGCCCTGGCCTGGTACGACCGGATCGCCCTAATTCATCTGGGGGTGCGGCATATCTCGTGGCTGTTCGTCTCCGTCACGTCGTTCACCACCTATGCCCTGTCCCACAATATCGGCGCCTCGGTCTTCTCGGGCGCCGTGGTCCGGTACCGGGCTTATACGTCGAAGGGCTTGAGCGCGCCTCAGATCGCCGTGCTGGTGGCCCTGTGCTCCTTCACCTTCGGGCTCGGCACCATCCTGCTCGGCGGCGTCGTGCTCGTGGCGGACCCGACCCTGCTGCACCGGCTTGAGGAACTCCTGCCCTCGATGCTGACCAATCCGGCGACGGCCCGCATTTTCGGCTTCCTGCTGCTCGGCTTTGTGGCCCTCTACGTGATCGGCTCCGTTCTGCATCTGCCGCCGCTCGTCATCCGCAAGGCCAAGCTCGAATATCCGCGCCCTGCGGTGATGGTGCGGCAG
>JALYFY010000417.1 GCA_030777385.1 Pseudomonadota bacterium
AGGATGGGCTGGCGGATACCGCCGACAGCTTCGGCGGCCCCACCCGCGAGAAGCGCCTGGAGATCATGCGCGACAGCCGGATCGGCTCGTTCGGCGCCTCCGCCCTGTTCCTCGCGCTGGTTCTGCGGATTGGCGCCCTCGCGGCCCTCGCCTCCCGCATCGATGGAGGTGCCGTCATGGCGGCGATCCTCATGGCGGCGTCCCTGTCGCGCACGGCGGGCCTCATGCCCCTGGTCTTCCTCCCCTCCGCCCGGCAGGACGGGGTCTCGCAGGCGGTTGGGCAGCCTTCGCGGGAAACGTTTTGGCTCGCAGTGGGGCTTGCGGGCGGCATTGCGGTGATTCTCGGAGCGCTGGCAGGCCTTCCGGCGCTCGGCATCGCCCTGATGCTCGTGCTCTCGGCGCTTTCCGGTGCTGCCTTCATCTGGTTTGCTGCACGGCATATCGGAGGGCAGACCGGCGATATTGCCGGCGCCGCCCAGCAGGTCGCGGAGATCGCCGCACTGATCGGCCTCTTGACCGCTCTCCAGCCATGACGACATGAAAGAAATATGAGCCGCGCAACCAGCCCCTGCATCCGCGTCTGCACCCTCGATCCTGACACAGGCCTCTGCGAGGGCTGCGGCCGTACGCGGGACGAGATCGTCAGGTGGTACAGGATGACGGAAGAAGAGCGCCTGCAGATCATCGCCGAATTGCCGGAGCGCATGCGCCAAGCCTTCTTCCCCGAGGGAATGCTCACCCCTCAACCTGGCAAGGCGGAGTGATGGGGATTCGGGGTGCCGGCGTTCTCCTGCTCATTGCAGCGCTCCTGGTGGGGCTTTTCGCCGATAAGCCGATCGGGGAGTTCTCAGCCCTCGAGGCATCGGCCCTGATGGGCCTAGGCGGCGTCACCCTCCTCATGGCCGCCTCCATTGTCGAAGGATTTGCCCGCCATTGGACCTATGGGGTGCAGGCTGTCGCGGTCAGCGGCGGCCTCTTCATTGCCATCCTCGTGACTTACGCCTCCCGGGACGAGCTGCAGACGGTCCTCGACCGCGCAATCGGCGATATTTCGGTGGGGCGCACAGTCGTGACGCCGGAGGGCGAAGTGGTGGCCGCCCGCAGGACGGATGGGAGTTTCGTGGTAAGGGGCGCCGTGAACGGGCACGAGACGCCCTTCATCTTCGACACAGGCGCCAGCACCGTGGTCTTG
The DNA here is from genome assembly GCA_030777385.1 of Pseudomonadota bacterium. Taxonomy (GTDB): domain Bacteria; phylum Pseudomonadota; class Alphaproteobacteria; order Rhizobiales; family Beijerinckiaceae; genus Microvirga. The sequence goes on from JALYFY010000417.1 coordinate 1,193, forward strand.
CGCGCCGAGAACGCCGCGGCGCTTGGCTTCAAGCCGGAGACGCTGAACTATTCCATCCCGGTCTCGACGGCCAACGGCAGCGCGCTCGCCGCCCCGGTCATCATCGAGACCCTGTCGGTGGGCTCGATTACGGAGCGCAACGTCCGCGCGCTGATCGCTCGCTCCGGGGTCCTGCACGCCAACCTCCTGGGCATGACCTTTCTGGAGCGGCTGGGATCCTACGAAGTGCGGGGAAACAGGCTGATCTTAAGGGGCAAGGACAGCGCGGGGTAGCGCCTCATTATCCCGGACGAAGCGGAGCGAAAGTCCTGGATCCCGATGATCATAAGGAAAGCCCTATTCCGCCGCGCTGAGGCTCATTCCCACAGGTGCCGTCTCAACCCGAGACACATGCGCCACCGCATCCCGCAGGGTCTGCAGGTTCGCCCCCGGCTTCGTGGCTTCCGTGGCGAGGTGGCGGCGGTAGGCCCGGGCGCCCGGGCGGCCCGTGAAGAGGCCGAGCATATGGCGGGTCATGGTGTGCAGCCGCTCGCCCTCGGCAAGCCGCGCCGCCACATAGGGTTCGTAAGCCTCCACGGCCTCGAACCCATCGGCCACAGGCGCAGCTTCGCCGGAAAGCTCAGGATCGACGCAGAGCAGGATTTCGGGCTCGTGGTACGCGACGCGGCCGAGCATCACGCCGTCCACGTGTTTCAGGTGCTCGTGCACCTCAGGCATCGTCTTGATGCCGCCGTTGATGGCGATGGGCAGGTCCGGACGCGCTGCTTTAAGCCGATAAACTCTGGTATAGTCGAGGGGCGGAATGTCCCGGTTTTCCTTGGGCGACAGGCCCTTCAGCCAAGCCTTGCGGGCATGCACCGTCAGTTCGTCGCAGCCGGCCGCGACTACGCAGTCCGTCAAACGGTCGAGAGCCTCCTCCGTGTCCTGATCGTCCACGCCGATCCTGCATTTCACGGTAACCGGCAGGAGCACGGCGGCCTTCATGGCGGCGACGCACTCGCCCACCAGCACGGGCTCTTGCATGAGGCAGGCCCCGAAGCGCCCGTTCTGCACCCGGTCCGAGGGGCAACCCACATTGAGGTTGATCTCGTCATAGCCGAAATCGGCGCAGATCCGGGCGGCCTGCGCCAAGTCCTTGGGATCCGACCCGCCGAGCTGCACCGCCACCGGATGCTCCACATGGGAAAAGCCGAGCAGCCGCTCGCGCGGCCCGTGAATGACCGCGCCCGTGGTCACCATCTCCGTATAGAGCCGCGCCCGGCGCGATAGGACGCGATGGAACGCCCGGCAATGCCGGTCGGTCCAGTCCATCATGGGAGCAACAGTGAAAAACTTGTTCTTCATCAGTAAAACGGTGAGCGGGAGTTCGGGAGCGGCTCTCTCATATGGGGATGTCAGCCGTAAGGCAAATAGAGGGGTGCGGCAGAAGCGAGAACCGAACTCACTCTGTTACTCCGGAGGCGCGCAGCGGAGCCCCGTAATGGCAGTGAAGAGGCGCAAACGTGGATGGCCGCGATAAGCCTGGCCATGACGAGGAAAATGGGTCGCTTCAAATCACCCCTGCAACCGTTGCGTCCAGCACCTTTGCGGCCATGCGAGGGTCGAGCTTCACCTGCAGGCCTCTCTGGCCGCCGTTGATGAAAACCAGCGCGTGCTCGAAGGCCGACTGCTCGAGCACGGTGGGGACGCGCTTCTTCTGGCCGAAGGGACTGATGCCGCCGACATGATAGCCTGTGATGCGCTCCGCATCCGCCGGCTTCATCATCTGAGCCGCCTTGCCGCCGAGAACCGATGCCAGCTTCTTCAGGTTCACCTCCTGGTCGGAGGGCAGGATTACGCAGGCCGGCTTGTTGTCCACCAGCACCATGAGGGTCTTCAGCACGCTTGCGGGTTCGGCCCCCATGGCTTCCGCAGCCTGCAGGCCGATGCGCTCGGCGTTGGAATCATACTCGTAGGTATGAACCGTGAAGGAGATGCCGGCCCCCTGAAGGGCCTGGGTGGCGCGGGTGGTCTTGGACATGGCCGGCAAAAGTCAACGAGGCGGCAGCCCGATCAGTGATCGTGCTTGTGGCCATGATGGTGGCCGCAGCCGGGGCCGTGCTCGTGATGATCATGCTTGTGCTCATGCGCATACTCGTGATGGCCGTGGTCGTGATGCGAATGGGCGTGCGCATGAGCATGCGCATGGCTCTCACTGTGGCTGTGGGAGTGGCTATGGCTGTGACCATGATGGTGATGCCCATGGTCGTGATCGCAATGGTGGGCGCTGCGCTCCGGCCGGAAGGGGCGCTCCACCGGGGTTGCGGTGCAGCCCTGCCCGCGGACCAGCTCGGCCACGGTCGGATTATTCTCCACGTAGAGGGCATCGGCTGCAACCTCCACAAGGCCATGCTGACTGCCGAGGTGCCAAGCGAGGCGCGTGAGGCGCAGAGGGTTCTCGGCCCTCACCTCAAGCAGTGGCTCGGCTGCCGCCTTTACCTGGACGAGGCTTCCATCCTCCAGCCGCAGGGCGTCGCCGTCGTTGACGGTGGTGTCCATGTCGAGATCGAGCAGAATCTCGGTGCCGCCCTCCCCCTTGAGCCTTGCCTGGCGGCGGTTGCGCGCCTCGTGATCGAGGGTGATCGTGTCGACCACACGGTCGGCCTTCACGGCGGGCTTGCGGACGATGGTGGTGACGCGGGGCATGGATTCGTCTCGGTAAAGGGTCGGGTGGAACTCAGATAGGAAGCCTTGCCGGATGAGGCTATCCCGCCGGCGAATTAATAACCTATCTTGTCGGGCTTGTCCGCCCAGGCATTGAACACCGCCTTAGCCTCCAGGCTCGGCAGATGGTCCATGGGAATGATGCGCTCAGAGATGGGCTTGGGAATTTCGTCATAGATCAGGCTGTCGTCGAAGCCGATCTCCGCCGCGTCCTGCCGTGTATTGGCATAGACGATGCGGGAGACCCGGGCCCAATAGGCAGAGGCCAAGCACATGGGGCAAGGCTCGCAACTCGTATAAAGTGTGGCGCCTTCGAGCGAAAAGTCGCCGACCTCCTGACAGGCGCGCCGGATCGCCGTGACCTCGGCGTGGGCCGTTGGGTCCTTTGCTGAGGTCACTTGGTTCCAGCCCTCGGCCAGAACCCTGCCGTCGCGCACGACCACGGCGCCGAACGGGCCGCCAGCCCCGTCCTCCATGTGCTCGCGGGACAACTGGACAGCGCGCGCGAGATGGCGCTGATCTTCAAGTTTGTTGGTGCTCATGAGGGCTATTTATCGCTTGATGAGACCGGAGGCGAGAGGTTTTGCTCAAGCTGAGCCCGCTCCCGGACCTGAAGCAACTGGGCGGTCACGGAGGCCGCGATGATTGCAGGATCCTTGTTCGCAATGCCGGGAAGCCCGATGGGGCAGACGAGCGAGCGGATCTTATCCTCGGGCAAAGCCAGCTCCCGGAAGCGCTTTTCGAAGCGGGCCCGCTTCGTGGCGCTGCCGATGAGGCCCACATAGGGGAAATTCCGCTTCAAGGCCGCAGCCGTAATCGCCATGTCGAGGGGGTGGTCGTGGGTCATCACCAGGATGAGCGAGCCTGGAGTGGCCTCTGCAATCTCCGCCTCCGGGTCGCGCATGCGGATCGCCGTAGCGTTTAGCGGAAGATGCGAGGGAAAGGCGTCCTCCCGGTCATCGAGCCAGCGCACTGAAAACGGCAAGGGCGCAAGGGACAGAACGAGCGCCCGCCCCACATGCCCTGCCCCAAAGAGCAGAACGGGCGTTTGAGCCTCCCCATGGGTCTCGCGCCACCTGGTTCGAATATCATCGCCGACGGCGGAGGAGATATCCCGCCTCACCCGGCCATCCTCCAGGCGACACTCAAGCTCGAAGAGGCTGCCCTTGGATTCGACCTCTGCGAGACTTGCGAGGTCTTCCAGGTCCTCGGAGCCGAATGTCTCGATCAGGATCTTCACCCGCCCGCCGCAGCACTGGCCGAGGTCGGGGCCTAGCGCCTGATCGACGATCCGCGCCGGTCCACGCCCCTGCGCCAGCATCTCCCGGGCGCTGTCGAGCATGCGGAATTCTAGCTGCCCGCCGCCGATGGTGCCGTGGAAGGCGCCGTCTGGGCGCACGACCATGCGCGCCCCGATCTCCCGGGGCGCGGAGCCCTTCACGTCATGAACGGTAATCAGAGCGGCACGTCCATGCCTTGCCACGAAATCGGCGAGCTGTCGCCAGACTCTCACCCCATGGGCCTCCCCCGCAGCGCCTCGCAGGCGCGAAGAACCGCCTCCGGGGTCGCGGGTGCGTTCAGCGGTACGGGTTTCGAGGGATCGAGGGAGTGGATCGCGTCGGCAAGCGCGCAGAAGACGCTGTTCGCCAACATGATCGGCGGCTCGCCCACGGCCTTGGAGCGGTAGATCGTCTCCTCCCGGTTGGAGTTGGGATAGAGCGCCACATGGAAATCGGCAGGCACGTCGGAGGCAACAGGGATCTTGTAGGTGGAGGGCGCGTGGGTGAGCAGATGCCCCTCCTTGCTGAAGACCAGTTCCTCCGTAGTGAGCCAACCCATCCCCTGCACGAACCCGCCCTCGATCTGACCGATATCGATGGCCGGATTCAAGGAGCGGCCCACATCGTGCAGGATGTCGGCGCGCAGCAGGCGGTTTTCGCCGGTGAGGGTATCGACGATGACCTCGGAGCAGGCGGCTCCATACGCGAAGTAGAAGAAGGGCCGGCCTGTCGCCTTCTCGCGGTTCCAGGTAATCTTCGGGGTCTTGTAGTGTCCTGCCTCCGACAGCGACACACGGGCGAGAATGCACTTCTTCACCAACTCGTCGAAGCTCACGCTCTCATTGCCAATGAAAACCTGGTCGTCGCGGAACGCGATCTGCTCTTCCGGAATGCCGTAGGCTTCCGCGGCGTAGGCGATCATGCGCCGTTTGATCGCCCCGGCTGCTACCCGTGCGGCCATGCCGTTGAGATCGGATCCGGACGAGGCCGCCGTCGGCGAGGTGTTGGGCACTTTTGCCGTGGTCGTTGCCGTGATGCGCACCCGCTCCATGGCGATGCCGAACTCCTCGGCCACCACCTGCGCCACCTTGATGTAGAGCCCCTGCCCCATCTCGGTGCCGCCGTG
>JALYFY010000418.1 GCA_030777385.1 Pseudomonadota bacterium
TCGTAGGACAGGGCCTGGAAGGTCTTGAGATAGGTGGCCACAGCGTGCAGCCGCGGCCCGAACGGCGTCCCCTTTGCGGCGTCCGGCACGGGGGCGACGGCCCGCTTGCCGCAGGCGGGGCAGCGCACCGCCAGGCGCCAATGTTGGGTGACATGGGGCGTTATCTCCGGGAGATCGATCTGCTCGTGGATGCTGATCGTCTCACCCGGCAGATCGGCCATCAGAACGGCTGAGCAGCACGAGCACCGGTCAGGACGATGCTCGACCACCTCATCGGGCGTGGCGCTGATGATCCGGCTGTGGCCTTCATGTCCCGGCTTGGCACCGCCGGGCTTGGCCTGATCCCGACGCTGCTTGCGATCGGTCGAGGGCGGCTTTGAGGACGTGCGCGAGGTCTTCTGCGGATGCTGCATCCGCAGCACCAACTCAATCAGCTCTTCCTTCGTCAGGCGCTGCAAATCAGTGCGATCTATTGCGCGACAATCTGGATTGGAGGAGCGCGGCGATCAGGATGGTGATTGGCTGTCGCGGCGGGAATGATGATTGTCGCGCCGCGACACAGATGCAAGCGCTTTCTTGATTGACGCTCGCAGCGACAATCAGGATGAGGTTTTGATTGTCGCACGCGTCGGCGGACGGCCTGGACCGCGTTTACGCTCAATGGCGGCTCTGCGGCGATAGCTCTCGACATTCATCTCGAAGATGGTGGCGTGGTGCACCAAGCGATCCACCGCGGCGAGCGTCATCGCTTGATCCGGAAAGACCGAGTTCCAGGCGCCAAAGGGCTGATTGGCCGTAATCAGCAGCGAGCGACGCTCGTAGCGGGCGCCGATCAGTTCAAAGATGACGCTGGTTTCCGCCTGATCCTTGCTGACATAGGCAAGGTCATCGAGGATCAGCAGATGGTACTTGTCGAGTTTGGCGATCGCCGCCTCGAGCTGCAGGTCCCGCCGCGCGCTCTGCAGCTTCTGCACCAGATCGGTGGTGCGGGTGAACAGCACCCGCCAGCCGTTCTCCACCAGGGCCAGGCCGAGCGCGGCCGCCAGATGCGATTTCCCCCCGCCGGGCGGGCCGAACATCAGCAGATTGGCACCCTTCTCGAGCCAGCTGTCGCCGGCCGCCAGCGCCATCACCTGCGCCTTGCTGATCATCGGCACCGCCTCGAAGTCGAAGCTGTCGAGACTCTTGCCGGGCGGAAGTCGCGCCTCGTCGAGATGGCGCTGGATGCGCCGGCTGGCGCGCTCGGCCATCTCGTGTTCGGCCAGCGCCGCCAGGAAGCGGGCCGCCGGCCAGCCCTCCTTGTCGGCACGGGCGGCGAAGTCTGGCCAGATCGTTTTGATCGCCGGAAGCCGCAGGTCGTTGAGCGCCAGGGTCAGGCGACCGGCATCAATGGCATCGCGGCTCGTCATGCGACCTCTCCCTGATGCACGCTGGCAAGATCCTCGTAGGCGCTGAGCGGCACATGAGAGACCACAATGGCGGGCACGGCACCGGCATCCGGACTGAACAGCGCGCGCAAGCTCTTGAGATCCGGCAGCCGCCCGGCCGCGAGATCCTCGTCGAGGCGCGCGGCGAGTTCGGCCTCGCAGGCGCGCTCATGCGCCAGGGCGAGCAGATCGACCATGGTGCGGCAGGCGGTTCGGGCAGGTAGTCTGGCACACATCGCCTCGAAGGCCCGGGCGTAGGCTTGCCGGGGAAAGAGCTGATCGCGGTAGACCAGCCCCATCAGGGCCATGGGCTTGCGTCTGAGCGAGTGGATCACATGCCGGTAATCGACCACATGTCCGTGCCGACCGTTGGGATGAGCCCGCCCGCGCGGCAGCGTCATCTGGTGCGTGCCGCCGAGATAGACCTCGAGGCGATCATCAAACAGGCGCACGCGCAGGCGATGGCCGATCAGGCGCGAGGGCACGCTGTAGAACACCTTGCGCAGGACAAAGCCGCTGGTCGAGGTCACCGTGACGATGGCGTCCTCGTAATCGGCGGTGCGCCGGTCCGGCAGGTCCTGGAGGGCAGCGCGCTCGACCTCGATGCGCGGGGTATTGCGGGCATTGCGGCGCCCGATGATCTCATCGACGAAGCGGCGGTAGGCACAAAGATCGGCAAAGTCGCGTGAGCCGCGCAACAGCAGGGCATCCTCGATCCCCTTCTTGAGGTGCCCGTGCACGCTCTCGATGGAACCGTTCTCGTGGGCGATGCCGGTGTTGTTGCGGCTCGGCTCCATGCCGTAATGGGTGCACAGGGCATCGTAGCGCCGGGTCAGGTCCTCGCGGGCGTCGCGATCCAGGTTGCGGAAGGCCGCCGAGAGGCTGTCGCTGCGGTGCTCGCGCGGAGCCCCGCCCAAAGCCCAGAGGGCATTCTGCAGCCCCTCGGCCAGGGCGACATAGCTCTCGCCGCCGAGCACCACATGGGCATGCTCGAAGCCGGAATAGGCGAGCCGGAAGTGATAGAGCCGATGATCGAGGGGCTGGCCGGCGATGGTGATGGCCAGATCGGCCATGTCGGTGAAGTCGGACAGGCCCATGCGCCCGGGCTCGTGCACCTGGCGGAAGATGACCTCCTGCTCGGGACCATGCAGGGCGCGCCAGGATCGCACCCGGCGCTCGAGGGTGCGGCGGATGCCGGTGCCGAGGTCGGGATGGCGACGGATGATCTCCTCGAAGAGGGCGACGGGGCGCAGGCTCGGGGCAGCCTGGAGAAGGGGAACGATCTCGCTGTCCCAGACGCCTGCGAGCGGATCGGGGCGCCGGCGCCCGCGCGGAACCTTCTTCTGCGAGGGCAGCCGCGGGTCCTTGTCGAGGCGATAGGCGGTGGAGGAGCTGAAGCCGGCCTTGGCAGCGGCGATCGGGATGGTGTTGGTGTGACGGAGCTTCATGTAGAGTCTCATTTGGCAGTCGGTGATGTGGCGGCCGGGCACAGGGTGGGTTCCTCATTGGCGTGAAGAAACCTGTTCCTTACCCGGTCGGCCGCGACGGCCAGACGGTGCGATCCGTAGGGATCGCACCGTCACCTCTCATTCTGATTGCCGCTCAACTTCCACCCTTATCGCCGCGCCTTAGCGGTCCGGCCTCAGACCCGAGAACACGCCAATTCCACTCAGGAACACGAGCAGAACCAGAGGAATGACAAAGCGGAACGCCAGGCTCATGATCTTAGACACGATCACGTAGCCGATGATCAGGACAATCGCAGTCGCGATGACGCCGGTGCTCAAGGTGTTTGCATC
>JALYFY010000419.1 GCA_030777385.1 Pseudomonadota bacterium
CCCTTCTGGGAGGTTCTGCGGGAGATTGCGGAGCGGGAGAAGCTCTCCATCCAGGCCCTGATCGGCCGCATCGATGCGGAGCGGGACGAGCAGAATCTCTCCTCGGCCATTCGGGTCTTCGTGCTGAGTGATCTGCGCAATCGTTAGAGCAGCCTCACCCCATTGGCCTCGGCTAGAGCCTGCCTAGCGGGTTGGCGGCGCTCCATAGACCGACGGCGGAGGGCCGATTTGAACCGGTGGGTTCAGCGGCGGCAGGGATGTCTGCGAGGGTGTCACCCCAGTTTCGGGGTCCTCAGGCTGCCTCTGCTGCTCGGACTGAAGCCGTTCCGCATCGCGCCGTGCCCGCTCGGCTTCCGCCCGCGCTTGGGCTTGGCGCAGCGCCTCTTCCTCGGCGGCCTTGACCCTCTGCCGCTCCGCCTCCCGCTGAGCATCGATCTGGCGCTGCCGCTCGGCTGCGGCCCGTTCGAATGCTTCAATCTTTTCCAGCTCGCGCTTGAGCACGATGGCGGCAAGTCCGTTGCGGAACGGGCCGGCATCGATCTCGCGAACAGGAGCCGTCAGTGAGCCGCTCCAGTTCAAGCCAACGGAGGGTGGGGCTCCAACCCATTCTGCAGGCGAGGCCTTGGCGGTCAGCGCTCCGCGAGCGTCAAACTTCAACGTCTTCAAGTCGTAAGTGACCGCCCCCTGCCATGTGGCCGGACCGCCCTCCACCACGAAGGGCGACAACCGCAGCAGGCCGCCCACGAGTGCAGCCGAGGTCTTGACCTGCGGGGCCGCAAGAGACGAGCGCCCCAGTTCCGTTCCGATGACGGCTTCCGCCTTGCCATCGGCCAGGGGCTCGCTTTCTGCCAAAGCCCGCTTGAGCGCCCGGTCGAAGACCGCAGGATCGGCAGCGGGAACGCGAAGGTTCGTCACCTGCCAATCGCCTGCGCCGCCGAGATTGGCTACAAGCTCGGAGAGGCTCGCGCCCGCAGCGCCGAACCTGAGGGGGCCGGATAGGGTGGCGTCGAAGGGCGTGGTTCCCGTAAGAGCCCATAGGGGCACTCTCTCCAAGGCGCCCTCACCGACAATGGTAGCGACCGCCCCCTGGCGGTTGATCGTGGTCGAGCCCGTCACCCGCCCGGACCCGATGGTGGCATCGAGATTGCGGATGGATATGCCGTCCGACTGCGCGCCCACCAAAAAGGAGGCCCGGGTGGCCTGGAGTCCACGTCCGAAATCGAGCGTACCGGCCCGGAAGGTGACCTGCCCGCCGGTGATGAGGCGGCCGCTCTGGCCGAAGCGCGCCGTGGACCAGATCGCCGTTGCGGTGGGATCGCCCGGCACGTTGAGCGCAAGGGACGCCACGAGCCATGGCAGGGACAGCCGCTCCAGCGAAACCTCGCCGCTGATCTCAGACCGGGAGACCGCAACAAGCCGCGCCTGCACATTGTTGCCGGAGACCTTGCCGTTGATGTCGAGCAGGCTTGCGCCGCGCTCCCGACCCAAGGTGACACGCCCGTTCACCGGCACGGGCGGAGCAACCCCGGCACCATCTCCGAGCAGAAGCAGGAAGGGGGTGATATCGGGAGTGGAGATCTCTGCCTCGCCGCTATCTACCACATCGTCGTTTTGGCTCAGGGCGAAGGGTCGCGTGGTCGCCACCTGAACCCCGGCGATATCTCCGGTCAGGGTAACGTTGAACAGGCCGGTCCCAATCCGGGATCCCCGCAGATCGAGCCGGGAAGGCCGGTTCAAGCCGGCCATGTTCGGCCGATTGACCCAGCGCCCTGTATTGTCGGCGGAGAGGCTTAAAGTAAGGCCCTCCGTTCGCCCGTCCACGGATTCGACGCGGCCCTCGAACGGCCCGCCTGCAACACGCCCCCGGGCGGTCGTCCGCAGCCGCAGCTCGGTCGAGCCTGGAGCCGGCGCAACCCGTTCCGTGGTGACATCTACATCGAGAGCGCCCTCGCGCACGAAGTGGGGCACGAGCTTGGAAATCCCGCCGATCCAGACGCTTCCCAACAGGTCGACCAGGGGTTCGGCGCGCTGCGCCGTGACCTTGCCGGTGATCTGGCCGGAACCATCGGGGTCGATCCGCCCTCGCACTCGGGCATTGGCTCCGGCAAGATCCACGATGTCGAGGGTTTCGACCACCAGAGCCGGTCCGTCGGACAGGATGCGGGCCGAGATCCGGCCCGTGGCCGGGCTCTTGCCGGCGCTGACTCCGCGGGCGTCCAGGATGAAGCCCACATCGAGGTTTTCAGTGGCTTGGAAGATGCTGGAGACCTGCGGCAGGTCATCCAGGTTCAGGCTCTGGATCCCAACCTGCGCCTCCAGCTTGCCGCGCTCGTTCGCTTCGGGTGCGGTGTAGCGGACATTGCCGGTCAGGATCGACTCGCCGGTCTTCAGGCGGAGGCGATTGAAGGACAGGACAGGATTGGAGAATGCAATATCCGAGGAGGCCTCCACGGGACGTCCGTCGAGCACTCGCAACAGGGGAGAGTTGAGGCCGATGCGGGAGAGATAGCGCGCCAGGCGGTCGGACGCGTTGGAGGCAAGCGCCACCTTGCCGTTGATGCCGCCCTGGGTGGTCAGGCCTAGCTGCCCCTCCAGCGCCACCCTGGTTTCACCGGGAGCCGTGAACTCGATCCGGTCCAGCCGGGCTCGGCCCGTGTCGAGGGACAGGCGCAGATTGGCGTTGGTCAGATCCTCCTGGCCCAGACCGATGCTGTCGATCTTGAGGTCGAGGTCGATGGGAACCCGGATCAGCGGCAGCGACCATTGCTGCAGCCGGCTCTTAAAGTCCTGCCCGTTCCCGGACAGAATGAAGCTGTCCGCATCGAGCCTGCGTCCTTCCAGGCGCAGCGAGATGCGTGGATCGTTGAGGCCGATCCTGCCTTCACCCGTCATGCGAAGGCTCGCGCCGCCCTCTCCCGCCTCCACGCTGACCGGGTTGAGCTCGACGGCGCCGGGCACCGTCTTGAACTCGGCCTCAACCGTAATCGGTATCGGGATGCCGGCAGCAGCAAGCTGTGCCGGGGGGCCGAACAGGACCTTGGCCTTTCCGGATACGTTTGGGGTAGCGGCTTCTCCAACCCCTTCATTCAGCGCAAGCCGGGCATCGAGATCGAAGCGCGGGTAAACATCGCCTCCACCCGAGAGCTTGACCTGGACGGTCTTGTCCTCAGCCAACTCCCCTGTGACCAGTCGGAAGGGAACGCCGGACGTGGTGCCCTCGACCCGCCAGGGGCCGATCAGCTTCTGGCCCTCGATCTGGACGTTCTCGGCAAAAGCCTGATTGGTGCGGCCCGTGCTGGCGCTCTGGGTGGTGACGAGGAGCTGCGCGACGCTGAGGCTCTCGATAGCCCACTCGCGGGCACGCCCGCTGCCGGACACGAGCTCGGGCGGCAACCGCCATTCGCCGTCACCCGCCACAGGGACACGAATATCGGCCCGTCCCACCCGCGTTTCCGTGAACCGCACCTCGCCCCGTAGCAGCGGCGTCAGGGCCACCTCCGCCCAGACGCTGTCAGCCGTCATCACGGGTGAATCCGGCGTCTTGCCGCCCAGCCTCAACCGGCCCAGGACAACCCTTGGAGACGGCAGCAGGCGAATGCCGATCTCGCCTTCGGTCCGAGCCTCCGTGCCGGATGCGCGCGAGATCATCCCGTCGATGGTGTCGCGCTGGGCCTCCCAATCAATAAAGGGAGGCGCCGCGACAGCAACGGCCAGGATAAGGATCACGATGGATGCGATGATCGTCAGGATATCGCGCAAGAGGCGGCCTTTTCTCCGTTACAGTGAGACGTCCTTAACGCATGAAGACAGGAACCGGGAGCGCTGTTCGAGGTGTTCCACTGTCAAAGCGCAACGATCTTGCCTGGATTCATGATGTTGTGCGGGTCGATGGCCTGTTTCAAGACACGCATGAGGCCAAGAGCCGCCGGCCCATGCTCGAGTTCCAGGTACTTCATCTTCTTTTGACCGACCCCATGCTCGCCCGTGCAGGTGCCCTCCATGGCGACTGCCCGCCGCACCAGCCGGTCCACGAAAGCCTCGCAGGCTTCGATTTCCGCCGGATCGTCCGTGTTCACGAGAGGCTGAACGTGGAAGTTGCCGTCACCCACATGGCCGACGATGGGAGCGATGAGACCGGTTTCCAAGATGTCCTGCTTCGTAGCATCAACGCATTCGGCCAGGCGCGAGATCGGAACGCACACGTCGGTGGCGACCGATTGCGCTCCGGGCCGCAGCCCTTTCGCGGCCCAATAGGCATCATGCCGGGCCTGCCAGAGGCGGGAGCGCTCCTCAGGCTTCGTGGCCCATTCGAAAGGCCCGCCGCTGAACTCGGCCGCAATATCGCCGAAGCGCTCGGCCTGCTCCTGCACGCCGGCCTCGGAGCCGTGGAACTCCAGGAGCAGCAGGGGGCTCTCGGGGAGAGTGAGCTTGGAATGGAGGTTGACCGCCCTCACCTGCACCTCATCGAGCAACTCGATGCGAGCCACCGGAATGCCGGACTGGATCGTCATGATCACGGCATCGCAGGCCGCCTTCACCGAGGGGAATGGACAGATGCCGGCCGAGATCGCCTCCGGAATGCCATGGAGCTTTAGGGTAATCTCGGTGACGATGCCCAGGGTGCCCTCCGAGCCGATGAGAAGACGGGTGAGATCGTAGCCGGCCGAGCTTTTCTTGGCGCGGCTTGCCGTCTTCACGATCTCGCCATCGGGCAGCACGGCGGTGAGCGTCAGCACCACGTCCTTCATGGTTCCGTAGCGCACCGCGTTGGTGCCGGAGGCTCGGGTCGCGACCATGCCGCCGATGGAGGCATCGGCGCCGGGATCGATGGGAAAGAACAGCCCCTTGTCGCGAAGATGCTCGTTCAGCTCCTTGCGGGTCACTCCAGCCTCGACCACGCAGTCCAGATCCTCGTCATGCACCGCGACGATGCGCTTCATCAGGCTCAGGTCAACTGACACCCCGCCGAAGGGCGCATTGATATGTCCTTCCAGAGATGTGCCAGTGCCGTAGGGAATGACCGGAACACCTTGTGCGGCACAAAGTTTGACAACAGCCGACACCTCCTCCGTCGTCCGCGGATAGACCACGATGTCCGGCGGTTGGTTCTTCACCCAGGTCAGGGAATGCCCGTGTTGCTCGCGCACGGCGGCGGAGGTCGCGACCCGGTCGCCCAGAAGCCGGGACAGCTCGGATGACAGGGAGGTGATGGAAGCATCCGTCGCTTTCTGACGGGCGGGGGCGTGGGGCACATTCATGAAGGCTTCAGATCCGGTTGTGATGCTGGTTTCATTCATAGCTACCAGAACCGTTGCAAAGGCAACACTCCCGATGAGAAAGACGCAAGCCCCCTCCTGCATTCAGGCCAGGAATGTGGTAACGTTCCTCTCTTCACAGGGGCCAGGTGATCCTCTGAACGGCATCGAAGGACGGCACTGACCATGGAGAAGCGAACTCCCGTCTTTTTCTTCGCGCCCTTCGTGTCCTCCACGATGCGGGTCGAGCCCGCTTGGATCGATTACAATGGCCATATGAACATGGCCTATTATCACGTGCTCTTCGACAGGGCCGTCGAGGAAGGCTTCAGCCTGGTAGGCCTAGGCCACGATTATCTTGAAAAACGCAAAGCTTCGTTCTTCGCAGCCGAGATACACACCCTCTACAAGCGCGAACTGAAGCTGCATGACCGGGTGCGCGTGACGCTCCAGCTTGTCGGCTACGATGAGAAGCGCATCCCCTACTACATGGAAATCCGCCATGCCGGTGAAGGCTGGGTTGCGGCTACCATGGAGGGAATGTCCCTCCATGTGGATATGGAAACCCGGAAGGTCTGCCCCTTCCCGGAGGATATTTCAGCCAATCTCGCCGTGATGAAGACAACCCACGCCCGTCTGACCAAGCCGCAGGCCTTGGGCCGCGTGATCGGCATTCCGGCAAAAGATGAGACGCACGAGACGACATTTGCGAACGGGACACGGCACTGACGAACCAGAAGGCCAGGTCCAGCTATTGCCCTTGAAGAGCCCATAGAAACGACAGCGCACCCGCAAAGCCGAAAGCTGTTCGTACGGCGTGAAGCCCAGCCCACTTGACGATCAAGGCTCTGCTTTCCGGTCCCGCCTGGTCTGGGCTTGTTTCCATAAGGATCTTGTTCGTCGGCATGATGACCAGCGCCGTATAAGGCCAGTTCGCGAGCATCAGGAGTCCGCCGATGAGGAAAAGCACCAGTCCGGACTGCCACCATGTCCAGAGACCTGCCAAGCCGCTGATGACGGCAAGAGAGGCCTGCATGGCAAGGCCTCTCTTGTAGGCGGGCTTCCACTCGACCAGAAGGGAGCCATCGTCTAGGTTCAGCCTTGCAGGCTGCTCAGCCACGTTGATGTAAAGTGCAGCCCCCGCAAACAGGGATGCCGTGGCAAGGGCTAAATGTCCCCAGAACATGGAAGCCTCGACCGACCAAGACCCTTTACAGGGTTCCACGGAGAGGAGCGCGTGTCCAGTATCTTAGTAGCACCTGACGGAGCCTGGAGGGCAGCGCCCGATCCGCACACCAGGCGTTGGATTGGAGAACATTCGCTGGCGGTCGATCCTCTGGCGCAGATGGTTGTTTTCGTTCTGGATCTGCTGCTCGAGGTTCAGCAGCCGCTGTTCCTGCTGGATCCGCCGGTTGATCTCCTTAGTCTGCCGCTCTGCAGGGCTCGTGCGCGGCAGGCGCGTCTGAGCGTCGGCTGGCCCAGACAATGGGAGGAGAAGGCTCGAGACGACGGCAATCGCCACCATGAAACGCATGAGACAATCCTATTCGGGCACCCTGTCTTGATATGGCAATCCTGCCCCCTCTCGGCAACGGCCTTCAGGCGTCGGAGCCTCAGGCCTGCGGCAGGATCGACAGGCATTACGGGCTCGACGTCGTTCGCCTTTTGATCCATGGTCCCGCCGATGAATCAGTCCGACCCCAGACCCGATCCGCAGGACAGCCTTGCCCATGAGCCGGCGTCCGGCTCCTTGAGCGCCCGCGCCCGTGCGGCAGTTGCGCCGCAATCGCCTTATCTGAACGGCCTGAACCCGGAGCAGCGGGCTGCAGTCGAGGCAACGGAGGGCCCGGTTCTGGTGCTGGCCGGCGCCGGCACCGGCAAGACCCGCGTGCTCACCACCCGGATCGCCCACCTGATCGCCACCGGCAAGGCTTACCCGTCCCAGATCCTTGCGGTGACCTTTACCAACAAGGCCGCAAGGGAGATGCGCGAGCGCATCACCTCCGTGATCGGCCCGGTGGCCGAGGGCATGCAGTGGCTCGGCACCTTCCACTCCATCGGCACCAAGGTTCTGCGCCGCCATGCGGAGCTGGTGGGCCTGCGCTCAGACTTCACGATCCTGGGCACGGACGACCAGCTTCGCCTGATGAAGCAGGTGATTGAGGCCGAGGGCATCGATGAGAAGCGCTGGCCAGCCCGTCAGCTCGCCGCCCATATC
>JALYFY010000420.1 GCA_030777385.1 Pseudomonadota bacterium
CTGACGGTTCGGTACGAGCGGCACGCCGACAGCCATGAAGCGTTCCTCACATTGGCCGCTTCCCTCATCTGCTGGAACTACATTGTCCGCCTGTCTCCCCTGAGATCCTGCTCCAGCCGAGCCCTGAGCCGTTTGCGCTCGCCTCGAGAGCGGATCTGCCGAGGGGTGACCGTCTGCGGGCTGAGCCAGGTTGAGCCATTCCGATGGTTGAGCGTGTAGCTCTGTTCGGCCGCAACCATCAGGTCTTCGGGTCCGTAATGGGCGATGACTGTCACGCGGACCTCCTCGATTGCATCGGTGTCCGGGGTGGCAGCGTGTTCCGTCGGAGCCCGTCCCGCCCGAATGGCATGATCGAGCATCGCGCGGAACGTCCCCATGTCCCGCACGCTCCCGGGGTTGAGCGGGCCCTGACGCGTCCACAAGTTCAAATCCGTAGGTCCTTTCCACTCCTCGAGATCCTCGATCTCGGTGACCGAGTGTGTGGAGGTGCCCTCCGTCGTGGTCAGGTCGAGCAGGAGGGTGCGGATATAGATCGCGCCCTGGCTCAGGTTGCTGATCAGGCAGCGGGCGTCGAGGCCCGATCCGCCACCGACGCTGATCAGAATGTTGGCCTGCCTCTGGCGACGGTAGCTTGAGACGAAGACTTGGAGGTAGGCGATCCAGACAAGCAGCATCGCGACGTTGATGACGACGTTCACGGCATCTCCATTCTCGCTCAGCCAAGTCAGCATGGGGTCTCTCCGGCTTGCCGCATCAGAACGACAGGGCGTGGAACCGGTTTCACTGCCCGGAGGATGTTGCTAAAGCAGACCTCCCGGGTTGGCTTCAGACGTCGAACGCTGCTGCACGCTCGACGCTCCGACCCTTCGCCGCAGGTATGGCGTGAAGTGCATCGGGTCCGGGCGCCCCTGCCTGGGTCGTCGAGACCGCCAGCTGTCCCTGCTTGAGCATGGAAGGACCCTCGCCATGAGCCTACCCTCCGATCAGGCCGACAGCGACGCTGCCTTAGGCGCAGAACCGATCCGGGAGCCTGAGGGTCGAACCGAGGTGATCGAGACTTCCTACGAGATCGGGCAGGACAACATCGCCCGCAGCTGGACGCTGACCTTCGACATCCATCAGGTGGTCTTCACCGTCTCGGCCTTGGCGGTCATCGCCTTCACCTTCTTCACGATGGCGTTTCAGAACGAACTGGAGCCGATCTTTGTCGGTCTGCGCAACTGGCTGACGGCGAGCCTCGACTGGTTCTTCCTGCTGGCCGGCAACGTGTTTGTCCTGCTCTGCCTCGTGCTGATCGTCACGCCGCTGGGGAGGGTGCGGCTGGGCGGGCCTCAGGCCACGCCGGACTACAGCTACGTCTCGTGGTTTGCGATGCTCTTTGCGGCCGGCATGGGCATCGGGCTCATGTTCTACGGCGTGTCTGAACCCCTGGGCCATTTCAGTGCGGCCTTTGACGGGGTGACCTACGGCGAGGACGGGGTTCGCACCGACTGGGCGCCGCTCGGCGGAGCCGAGGGAGATCCCATCGCCGCGAGGCGGCTCGGCATGGCCGCAACCATCTTCCACTGGGGCCTCCACCCTTGGGCCATCTATGCGGTCGTGGCGCTCGCGCTTGCGCTCTTCTCCTACAACAAGGGCCTGCCCCTCACCTTGCGCTCCTGCTTCTATCCGATCTTCGGCGAACGGATCTGGGGCTGGCCTGGGCACGTCATCGACATCCTCGCCATTCTCGCCACGATCTTCGGGCTGGCCACTTCGCTCGGGATCGGGGCCCAGCAAGTCGGGGCTGGGCTGAACTTCCTCTTCGGCCTGCCAACCTCGACCGCGGCATTGGTTGCTCTGATCATCATCATCACGTCCATTGCGCTCGTTTCCGTGGTGGCAGGGCTGGATGCCGGGGTGAAGCGGCTCTCCGAGCTGAACCTTGCCCTAGCCGCACTTCTGCTCCTGTTCGTTATCCTGGCTGGCCCCACTCTCGACATCCTCAGGAGGTTCGCCCTCAACCTCGGCGCCTATGTGAGCTACCTGCCTGAGCTCTCGAACCCGTTCGGGCGCGCCGACGACAACTTCCGGCATGGCTGGACAGCCTTCTACTGGGCTTGGTGGATCAGCTGGTCGCCCTTTGTCGGCATGTTCATTGCACGCGTGTCGCGTGGGCGAACGGTGCGCGAGTTCCTCATCGCCGTCCTTCTCGTGCCCACCCTCCTGTCAGTGCTTTGGATGACATCGATGGGCGGGACCGCCATCAGCCAAGTGCTGAACGACGGCTTCACGGGCGCTCAGGACGCCCCTCTCGAGCTGAAGCTTTTCGCCGTGCTGAGCCAGCTGCCGCTGACCTTCCTGAGCTCGCTCGTGGGCATATTGCTCGTGGTGGTGTTCTTTGTGACGTCCTCGGACTCAGGCTCCCTCGTGATTGACACCATCGCGGCGGGGGGCAAGGTTAACGCGCCCACGCCGCAGCGGGTGTTCTGGGCCACCTTCGGGGGGCTGGTGGCCATCGCACTTCTCTTGGGTGGGGGTCTCGCGGGCTTGCAGGCCATGGCCGTGTCCACGGGCTTCCCTTTCACC
>JALYFY010000421.1 GCA_030777385.1 Pseudomonadota bacterium
GCGCAAACGGCAAGACCGCGCCGCCACCTGACGTGCTCCTTCAGCACGAAGATCGACAAGACCGTCACGAGGCTGGGCATGAGGAACAGGATGGCGAAAGCCTCCGCGAAGGGCAGGCTGCGGAAGGCCATGACGCTGAGCGGCGTCGTGACGGCGATCAGGAAGACCCGTAAGCCCATAAGCCAGGGTCTGTTCCAGCGCACGAGGTCGAAGACGCTGTCCCCCGGTTTCATGAAGACAGGCGAGAGCACCAGAGGGATGAGATAACCGAAGAAAGTCACCTCAAAAGGATCGAGGTCGTACCCGATCTCCTTCACCACCGCGTCTCCCCAGGCGAACACCGCGAAAGCGAGAAAGGCGAGGACGATACCTTTGACCATACGGACAGGATCCCGCGAGAGAGGTGGCGGTTACGACGCGAGGGCATCGGCCAAGGCGGTCGACGCAACCCGGGCGGGATAGAAGGGTAATAGACTTACCGCGGAATGGCGAGGCGGGGGCGCTTGCGCTCGACCACGACGACTTTCGGCCCTTCGCTGCGCTCGAAGGTGGGGAAGCGCTCGGACCGGCGGACCGGGGCCGGAGGGGCGGTTTTCAATACGACGGGCCTTACCTCGTCCTCCGGCATCCCCATGAGTTGTGCGGCAATCTCGACCTGGCTGTCGATGTCATCCGTCAAACCCTGAGCCGCGGCGACCGCTTCCTCAAGCGCCGGGGGCTCGACCCGGGTCACACGCCGGGTATGGGCAGCGGATGAGTTCTTCTTGGCTAGCATAAGGCTTCTCCTGCGCAGTCCCTTAACCCACGAAGCTTGTGATTGCGTAATGCGCGATTGAGACGGCAGGGCTGCACTCAGCGCAAGCGAGGCCTCAAGGACGCGATGCTCGTGAACGCCGCTGGAGGAAACCGGATCCATGGCATGCTGCTCAAAAGATGGGAATCTAAAGATTCCAGCCTAAAATGGGGTCCCATGACGGCAGCATGATGCCAAGGAGGCGGGTAAGAGCATCAAGGTTCTGCGATTTGCAATGTGAATAAGATCCGTTGAGCAAGAGCCTTCACTCGACCATGTCGCTCCCATGAGCCAATGCGTATAATCCTGAGCTCGATCAGCGAGCCGCTGCGATTTCAAAAGTCGAACGAAAGGCATTCCAGTGTTCACAGCCAAAATTCTTCTTCTCGGATCGGGTGAGCTTGGGAAAGAGTTCGTGATCTCCGCCAAGCGGTATGGGTGCCACGTGGTTGCCTGCGACAGTTACCGGAATGCGCCCGCCATGCAGGTGGCCGATGAATCCGAGGTCTTCTCCATGCTCGATGCGGATGCGCTCAAGGGCGCCATTGAGAAGCACAAGCCCGATTTCATCGTCCCGGAGATCGAGGCGATCCGGACGGAAGTGCTGCAGGAGTTCGAAGATAAGGGTTTTACGGTTGTCCCGTCCGCCCGCGCAGCTTCCCTGACCATGAACCGTGATCGCATTCGCGAGCTTGCCGCAACGGAACTTGGTCTGCGCACCTCCAAGTATCGTTATGCGGAAAGTCTGGAGGAGGTGAGGGCAGGCGCCGAGCATACGGGGCTGCCCTGCGTGATCAAGCCTGTCATGTCCTCGTCTGGCAAGGGGCAGAGCACGGTGCGCACGCCCGATCAACTGGAGCAGGCCTGGAACGATGCGGTCGCCAATATGCGCGGCGACCGCATGAAGGTCATCGTCGAGGAGTTTGTCGCCTTCGAGTACGAGATCACCCTTCTGACGATCCGCTCGCGCGAGGGCGTTTCCTTCTGCGAGCCCATCGGACACAGGCAGGAGCGTGGGGACTACCAGGAGTCCTGGCAGCCGACGCCGATGACTGACAGGCTGCTCGAAGACGCTAAGGAAATGGCCAGAAAGGTCGTCGACAACTTGGGTGGCAACGGGATTTTCGGGGTCGAGTTCTTCGTCACGAGGGACGAGGTGATCTTTTCCGAGCTTTCGCCCCGTCCTCACGACACAGGTCTCGTCACGCTCCTGTCGCAGAATCTCTCCGAGTTCGATCTCCATGCCCGCGCCGTTCTGGGCCTTCCTATCCCTCAAATCCGGCTGCATGGGCCCACAGCATCTGCCGTGATCCTAGCCGAGCGAGAGGCCGAGCGGTTTTCCATACAGGGCTTACGGGAGGCCTTGGCGCTCGGCACCGCCGATGGAGGAGTCGAGGTTCGGCTTTTTGGCAAGCCGACGACCCGCAAGCACCGCCGCATGGGTGTTGCCTTGGCAGCAGGGCGCTCGGTGGACGAGGCCCGTGAGCGGGCCAGACAGGCGGCTGCGCGGATCCGGATTACGTATGAGGACTGATCTGGCGCTCTGTTACGGAAGGCTGCTTTCCCGGTCGAGAACCTCGGTGGTGCGGCGGTACAGCGTCTCCGCCTTCTCATGGGAGGGGGCAATGCACAGGACGCCCAGCTTGCCGAACTCCGATAGAGCCCCGATCAGATGGAAGGCCACGCCCTGCTGGCAGGCTCCATCAAAATGGAGACAGTTCAGGGCGGCGATGTCGATCAGGTCTGCAGGGGCGAGACCCCTGTATTGCGCAGCTTCGAGATTGTCGGATGCGTAATAGCAGCGCTGGTGACCCGAGGGCGTCAGGAATGTTCCGGTCGCGGGGTCATAGCGTCCGTCCGTGAGAAATTCGAGCATCATGAAGGGATGGGTCGTTCCCCCGCGCCGCAGATTGATCTCGATAGCGTAGTGACGCCACCCGTTACCCTCCTGGACCGAGAGGAAATCGATGGCAAAGCGCCCGATGACCCCTTTGCCGGCCAAAGCCCGCGCCGCTTTCAGGCCATCCTCTTGAATCTCCAAGCGGTATCTCTCATCGGCCGGGAAGGTGCAGCCGAGGAAGACTTGTCCGCTCTCACCGCCGAGAACCTGATCATGGGTTGAGACAGGCTCCAACTGTCCGAGGGGGTCGACGCGAAATTGTGCCGACGGGGAGCGCTTGACATCGCCCTCGATGAATTCCTCCACGATGCCGCCCATGCTGGAAAGTTTTTCTGCAAAGAGTTCCCAGGTCATATCCTTTGCCTCAAAGGCAAGGCGAGGGAGCTGTTGGCGCACCCAGGCGGGCAGATCCGGCCCTTCGGGCGAGCCCTCGTAGGCGAAAACAGCGTTGCCCTCGCCCGAGAACCCTTCGTTGAGTTTCACGACGGCTCGCCTGATGCCTGGGCGCCGTACCTTGAGTTCGACTAGAGCATTTGCAACCTCGTCGGCTCCGAAAAGATCCTCGAATCCCTCAGGCATCGCAATCCCGGCTTCCCGGAAGATCCGGCGCGAGCCGCTCTTGGAACCCCATGCGAGAAGGTCGGGATCGCAGCCGTAGACTGGCAGATCGAGACGCAGGGCGAGGTCCCGCTCCCGTTCGGTGACATTGAAGCAGGTCATGTAGGCGGATTGCGGATCGGGGATCGCATCCCGGATCCGTTGGAGCAGGCGGGGCCGCTCAAGGATCTTATCCGTCAAAGACGCTGACGAGCCGTCGTGGCAGGAGAGAAGGGTGAGGCGGGCTCTGGCATGCTGGGCAGGAATGCCCGGCAGCAGATGGAGGTAATAGTCGATGATCGGCTCCGGGATCGGATAGCTCGAAACGTAGATCACCCGCGTGCGCGGCAGGCGCAGCAGCATGAGGTAGCACAGCATGCGCTCCTCATAATGGTGGGCCCCTGAAATCCTGGCGAGAACCTCCTGATCCAGGCTCAAGCTGGGAACGACCAGCACCGTGCGGGGAGCATCTGAGGATGCAAAGTCGTGAAAGGCTCGAGTGAGCCGGGCCTGGAGATCCTTGAAGCGTTCAGCCTCCGTCAGGGGCTGTGTGGTGCCGGTTTGAACGCCCATCATTCTCGCTTCCCACGCCGTCATCTGCCGCGGCCCATCTTCCCAGCGGAACGCCTGTAGCCAAGGTTTGGTTGCGTGCCTGGCTGGAAGCGGCGTCCGACCTGGGAGGCTCTGCTACAATGCTGAGCGTACCGGCGTTTTATGGCAGCACTGGAGATTGCTCGCCCCTGGGGGAAGGCTCATCCAAGGTCGATGAGTGTCGGATCGGTCACAGTGGCGCTGCGATTGGCCAGCCCTATGGCGCTTGGCAGGATCCCTCCTAGATACGGACAAGCTCTGCCCGGCAATAGTGAAGGGGGCTGGCGGCTGCCCAGCATGAAACGTTGAAGACAATCAATTTCGAGTCCCTGTTCACCGCATCCCCGAACCCGTACATCCTGCTGGATTCCTCGCTCACCATTCGCGGGATGAATGACGCCTACCTTCAGGTGACCATGCGGGAGCGGGAGGATCTAATCGGACGCAACATGTTCGATGCCTTCCCCAGCGATCCGGACTCTCCGGGCCATCGCCAGCTGCGTGCCTCCTTCGAGCGCGTCATTCGGGACAAGGTCGCGGATCACCTGCCTCTCATTGAATATGCGATCCCGCTGCCGAACGGGCAGGGCTTCGAGGAGCGTTTCTGGAGCGCATCGCACACTCCATTGTTCAACCATGATGGGGAGATGACCTTCATCCTCCAGCACACGGTCGATGTGACGGAGCTGCACCGCCTTCGGGTTATGGCCAGAAGTTCAGCTCCATCACCGGCAGCATCTGCTCTGATTGAGACAGCTATGCTGCGCCGGGTGCAGGCGGTGCAGGAGGTCAACGACGCTCTCGAGAAGGAGCGTCAGCATCTGCGAGGCCTTTTCGAGCAGGCCCCCGGCTTCATGGCTGCCCTCAGCGGGCCGGATCATATCTTCACCATGGCCAATGCGGCCTATCTCCATCTGGTCGGTCGCGAAAATATCGTCGGCAAGCCCGTTCGGGAGGCCTTGCCAGAGGTTGTGGGCCAAGGCTTCATCGAACTGCTCGACCGTGTTCATCGAAGCGGTCAGCCGTTTGTCGGCCGGAGTATCAGGATCGTCCTGGAGCAACAGCCTGGAGCTGCTCCGGAGGAGCGGTTCCTTGATTTCGTCTATCAGCCGATCTTTGCTCCAGACGGGTCTGTCTCAGGAATCTTCGTGCAAGGGCATGATGTTACCGATCGCAAGCGAAGCGAGGAGGCCCTGCGGGAAAGCGAGGAGCGGTTCCGAGCCATTGCCAACTCGATCGATCAGATGATCTGGGCAACCCAGCCGGATGGCTATCACGACTACTATAATCAGCGCTGGTACCAGTACACGGGCATGCCGGAGGGATCGACGGATGGGCAAGCCTGGAGCGGCATGTTCCATGCGGACGACCAGGAGCAGGCCTGGAGTGTCTGGCGACATTCGCTTGCAACAGGCGAGCCCTACCATGTGGAGTATCGCCTGAGGCATCGTTCAGGCCAGTACCGGTGGGTCCTCGGCCGCGCTCAGCCCGTACGGGACGAGCAGGGCCGGATCACCCGCTGGTTCGGGACCTGCACCGATATTCATGATCTGAAGATGGCCCAGGAAGAGCTCCGCGAAAGCCGTGAGCACGCGGTTCGAACCGAAGAGGAAACCCGCCGGCTCGCATCGATA
>JALYFY010000422.1 GCA_030777385.1 Pseudomonadota bacterium
GTTCTTGAAATGGCAGAGCCTCGTGGGAACGATGGAGCGTCCGCACACCTGGCGTTACTCAGTACCGATGGAAGCATGGCGCAGCAAGCAGGAAGGCTCGCTCAGCGCACGAAGCTGACCCGTTGCCCGGTGACGGGATGGCTTATGACGTCCATGGCAATCCCGTAGATCGCTTCGAGTTGACCCGGGGTCATGATCTCGTCCGGCGTCCCGCGAGCAATCAGTCGCCCCTTCTGCAAGGCAAAGATCTCATCGCAAAAGCGTGCCGCCATGTTGACGTCGTGCAGCACTACGACCACTCCAAGACCGCGCTCCCGCGAGAGCCGTTGGACGAGCGACAGCACCTCCACCTGATGGGCGATGTCGAGGGCCGAGATAGGCTCGTCGAGGAGCAGGCACCGGGCATCCTGCGCCACAAGCATCGCCAGCCAGACCCGCTGACGCTCACCGCCCGACAGGGTGTCCACCAAACGGTCGGCGAACCCCTCCACATCGGCAAGCGCCATGGCCTCCGCCACCTTCGCGCGGTCGGCGGGCCCGAAGCGGCCGAGCGCTCCATGCCACGGGTATCGGCCGAGCGCCACGAGTTCCTTGACCAGCATGCCCGAGGTCTGCGGCGTTTGCTGCGGCAGGTACGCTACCCTTCTGGCGAAAGCTCGGTCAGCCCAGTCGGACAGCGCCCGCCCTTCGAACGAGATGGTGCCCCCGGACGCAGCCTGCTGACGGCCC
This sequence comes from Pseudomonadota bacterium, assembly GCA_030777385.1. Lineage (GTDB taxonomy): Bacteria > Pseudomonadota > Alphaproteobacteria > Rhizobiales > Beijerinckiaceae > Microvirga. The sequence continues at coordinate 730 of JALYFY010000422.1, forward strand.
AGGAGCTTGATCAGGGTCGACTTGCCCGAGCCGTTATGGCCGATCAAGCCGATCACGCGCTGCCCCGCCAGGGATAGAGTGAGAGGCTCGAGCAGCGTGCGCTCAGGGACCGCGAAGCTAACCTCCCTCAACTGGAACTAGGGAGGCCCGGCAGCAGGCAGCGGATCGGGGCGCGAGGCAGGCGGCATCGGATTCATCGAGACTGCGAAGGCGCCGTCTTGAGACGACGCCCTTAACATCACCACTTGTAGCTGGCCTTCAGGGTCGCAACACGTCCTGCGCCATAGTTGCAGGTGTATTGCGTGTCGCAGGAAGACACGTATTCGCGGTCGAAGACGTTGTTGACGTTGAGCGCCACCGTAACGTTCTCCCGGGTGTAGCGGATACCGGCGTCGAACACGGTCGATGACGGCACCTTCAAGGTGTTCTCGTTGTCCACATAGGAGAAGCCTACGTGACGAACGCCTGCGCCAAAGCCGAGCCCCTTGAGCGGTCCTTCCTGGACCGTGTAGTCAAGCCAGCCTGAAGCCAGGAATTCCGGCACCACATTGGGGCGGTTCCCGATCAGCGCGGCGTTGGAGTCCTTGGTAATCTCGATGTCGTAGGCGGTCACGGAGGCGATGGCCTTCAGACCTTCCGTGATGTTCGCCTGCGCTTCCACCTCGAAGCCGCGGGAGCGCACCTCTCCCAGTTGAGCCTCGAAGAACAGGTGTTCCGGATCGGCCGTCAGGGTGTTCTGGCGGGTCAGGTCGAAGAGGGATGCGGTGATCAGGCCGTCGAAGAAGGCCGGCTTGTACTTGACGCCAACCTCGTACTGCTGGCCCGTCTCGGGCTCGAACGACTCGCCATAGAAATCGGACCCAATAACAGGATTGAAGGAGCGGGAGACGGCCACATAAGGCGTCACCCCGTTCGCGAACTCATAGCCCAGTCCCAGGCGCCCGCTGAACTCCCCCGTGTTTTCCGTGAAGTTCGCAGCGCCGACTTTGTCGGTGCTCTCCGTGATCACCCGGTCATAACGCCCGTTGAGGGTCGCAATCCAGCCGCCGATCCGGATCTGGTCCTGAGCGTAGAACCCAATCTGGTTCATGGTCAGGTTCTGATCGAGATAGGGAACGGTCGGGCCCTGTGGGGTGCCGTAGACTGGGTTGTTCGGGCTCAGCGGAGTGCCGCCGCCGGAGGCCTGGATGTGATCGAGGTTGTAGTACTTGTAATCGATGCCGAGAAGCAGCTTATGACCCGCCGCGCCGGTCTCGAACTTGGCTTCCGCCTGATTGTCGAGCGACAGGGTATTCACCACCGTGTGATGGTTGAAGCCGATCCGATAGAGCAGGAAGTCGGGTCCGACCGGTGTAGGGCCAGGAAATCCGGTGGCCGGGTCCAGATAGCCGTAGGGATACGGCCCCCGCTCCTTCGAATCCGTATGGGCATAGCGGAAGTTCTGTCTAAGGGTCCAAACCTCGTTGAGGTCGTGCTTGAACTCGTAGCCG
>JALYFY010000423.1 GCA_030777385.1 Pseudomonadota bacterium
GGCGACGGTCGATCCGGGGCCCGCCACCTACTCCACGCGCAAGGTTGCGCTCGAGACCGCTTTGCTGGAGCAGGCGCGATGCCCTGTCACGGTGCTGCGGCCCTGCGCCATCCATGGGCCGGAGTCCCAGCATCCGAGGGAATGGTGGTTCGTCAAGCGCATGCTCGACGGGCGCAGGATGATTCCCCTCGCCTATGAAGGCCGCAGCCGTTTTCATACGACCTCCGTCCGCAACATCGCCGAGCTGGCCCGGATCAGCCTGGAAGCCTCAGGCACCCGCGTGCTCAACATCGGGGATCCCGATCCTCCCAGCGTTGCGGAAATCGGCCATTTCATCGCCCATGCCCTCGACTATCGCGGACGCCTCATCGGGCTCAAGGACTCACACTATCCGCCTCCGGTCGGAGCCACTCCCTGGTCCTGCCCACGCCCGTTCCTGATCAGCTCACAGGCTGCTCTGGAACTCGGCTACAAGCCGGTTGCGACCTATGCGGATGCAATCCCGGAAACCTGCCGCTGGCTGATCGGGATCGCGGACAAGGCCCCTTGGCCGGAGCTTTTTCCGGTTCTGGCGCAATACCCGCGCAACCTCTTCGATTATGCGGCCGAAGACGCATTTCTGGATCATCACCCTGGTGAGTGGGCCGATCTGGAGGCCAGTTCCTGAGACAATCCCATGAACGGCGGCACGCCTCAGCAATCGGGCTCACGTCCTGGCTCTTCCCGCTTCAGGTGCGTGAGCGGCAAGGAAGCATCGGATTTCACGCGGGTGAGGGCGAAGTTCGAGCGTATGTCGCCGATCATGGGAAGGGTCAGGAGCTTTTCCGTCAGGAGGCGCTCATAGGCCTTCAGATTGGACACCACGATCTCGGCGATGAAGTCGGCCGAGCCCGACACCATGTGGCAGGCCACCACCTCGGGCATGGCCGCAAGAGCCTCCTGGAGTGCCGTCGCATTCTCCCGAGAATGCTTTTCGACCTTGATGTCGACAAAGACGGTCAGTCCCAGACCAACGGATTCCCGGTCGAGCACGGCACGGTATGTTCGTATGAAGCCGTCGCGCTCAAGACGGCGGACACGGCGCAGGCAAGGCGAGGGCGACAGGCCCACCTGATCGGCCAGCTCCTGGTTGGTGAGCCGCCCGTCGGTCTGCAGAGCGCCGAGAATTCTCAGGTCGATGGCGTCGAGGTCGATATAGGGCATGGGATCATCGCATCCGTTCTGACGCAATAATCTGCTAAGAAGCGGCGCCAAACAAGTCTCACTTCGCAAGGACATGCCTCGTCCTGATAGGGCATGCTCAACAGCATCAAGGAGACCCATTATGTCCGACATGGTTGCCTCATCAACCCGCACCGCCGCCCGCTCCACCCTTGTCGGCTGGCTGGCCGCCCTCGCCACGGTGACAATCTGGGGAGCCTGGGCTGTCGCGACCCGCCATGCGGTCACGCACGATCTGCCGCCTGCGGCCGTCGGTGTTCTCAGGTTCGGGGTGCCGGCCCTGGTGCTGATCCCGTTCAGCTTGCGGACCGGCCTGTTTCCGAAAAACCTGGATCCTTTGAAAGCGCTGGCTCTGCTCGGCTCCGGCGCGCCGTTCTTCCTGATCGTGGCGCTTGGCATGCGGTTCGCGCCGGCCGCCGAGATCGGCCCTCTCCTGCCTGGCACCATGCCGCTCTTCGTGGCCCTCATCGGCTGGCTTGCCTTTGGGGAACGTGTGGGCGGCGTGCGGCTGATCGGTTTTGGGCTTATCCTGATCGGCGTGGTGTGCATCGGCGGCTACGGGTTGCTGCTCACCCATAACGGAGCCTGGCGCGGGCATGGGCTGCTCTTGTGCGGGGCCCTCCTCTGGGGGATCTACACCCATGCCTATCGCCGCAGCGGGTTGTCGGCGCTCCAGGCTGCAGCCCTCATCGCACTCTGGTCCTTCCTGGTCCTGATCCCGTTCGGCACCCCATCCCTGATCCGCGCCTTCGGGAACGGGCTTGCCGCACCCCTCGTGCTGCAGATGGTCCTACAAGGCTTCCTGGCAGGTGTTGCCGGCATCGTGCTCTATGGGATCGCAATCGACCGGCTCGGCGCCTCACGGGCTGCGGCCGTGTCCCCGCTCTCGATCGTGCTGGCCGCCCTGATCGCGATTCCGGTGCTCGGGGAATATCCCGAGCCTGCGGCGCTGGTCGGGATAACAATGGCGACCCTGGGCGTTGTGCTCGCAAGCGGCATCGTCAGCCAGCCCGCGCCGGACAGCGCAGCGCCGAAGGCTGGAGGATGATCCTCAAGCATCACAGGGTACAGGAGCACGCATGTTCTTTTTCTTCTCGAACCGGCTGGGCTGCGGGGGTTCGCTCCTGATCTCCGCCGTGCTGACCCTGATCGTGCTGTTCTTCATGGGGGTGCTTTAACGGCAAAGAAAAACCCCACCCTCTCGCTTGAAAGGATGGGGTGATAATTCCGCAGGCGGACGTTCCGCCTTAGGTATTCATCGAATCGAAGAATTCCTGGTTCGACTTGGTCTGACGCAGCTTGTCGAGCAGGAACTCGATGGCATCCACCGTGCCCATCGGGTTGAGGATGCGCCGGAGCACGTACATCTTCTTGAGGGTGTCCGACGCCACGAGGAGTTCCTCCTTGCGGGTGCCGGAGCGGGTGATGTCGATGGCCGGGAAGGTGCGCTTGTC
>JALYFY010000424.1 GCA_030777385.1 Pseudomonadota bacterium
AGCGTCACCTCGGCGGTGCGGTAGCCTTCCGAGCCCGCAGGCTTGAAGCGCCACCGGTTCACCGCCTCGTCGATGGCGCGCAGCCGCTTGTCGGAATAGTCCGCCAGATTGGCGGGCCCCTTCTCGGTCTCGGCCACGAGCTGCGCCAGCCGCTTGGGCAGAAAGGCCGACAACGCCGTCTGCAGCGCCTGGCGGCCATTCTGCGCGCGGGCCTTTCGCAGCTCCTCGAACAGGCTCACCCCCGGCAGCATGGACAGCACGATCTCGTCGCCCTCGCGCCAGTAGGACGAGATCTGCAGGATTGCCGGGCCGCTGATGCCCCTGTGGGTGAACAGCATCGCCTCCGAGAACGTGGTCTTGCCGCAGCCCGCCACCGCATCCACAGCCACGCCCGCAAGCGGCGTGAGACGCTCCAGCAGGGTGGGCTCCAGGGTGAGGGGCACGAGGGCCGGACGGGTCTCGACGAGCTTCAGGCCGAACTGCCCCGCGAGATCGTAGCCGAAGCCCGTGGCGCCCATCTTCGGGATCGATTTTCCGCCCGTTGCCACCACGAGCGAGCGGCATTGCACGAAGCCTTGCTGGAGCCGGAGCGCGAACCCCTCCCCGGTTTTCTCCACCGCCTCAACGGAGGTGGACAGGCGAAGCTCCGCCTCGGCCCCACGCATCTCGTTCAGCAGCAGATCGACGATCTGCTTCGACGAGCCGTCGCAGAACAGCTGGCCAAGCGTCTTCTCGTGATAGGCGATGCCGTAGCGCTCCACGAGACTGATGAAGTCCCGCTGCGTATAGCGGCGCAGGGCCGAAATGGCGAAGCTCGGGTTTTGCGAGATGAAGTTCGACGGCGCCGCATGGAGGTTGGTGAAGTTGCACCGTCCGCCGCCGGAGATGCGGATCTTCTCGCCGGGCTTGGCCGCATGGTCGATCACCAGCACGGAGCGCCCGCGCTTGCCGGCCTCGGCGGCGCACATCATGCCGGCAGCCCCCGCGCCGATCACCACAACGTCGAACTGATCCAAGTGAAGGTTTCCTCAGCGGCTATCGCCGCGCATCAGCCATGAGGGGCGCAGCAGAAGGCCGTTCGTAATCCAAGGGAGGCAGGCGGCGCAAGACACGGCCTGACGCAGGGGGACTCGGCCAAGCGGTGAACCCAGTCGGGCCGAGACCGTTTGGATGACACAAGCTCACCACAGGAGACAAGGCGTGGGACAACTCACCTTCGACGGCCTCGGGCCCTACGATCTGCCCGACGCCACCTATGCGGATGCACACAAGGACGGCGACGGCTTCATGCTTTCCTTCCGGCTATGGAAGTCGGAGAACGAGTGGACCCTGGTGCGCATCCGCGTGAGTGGCGATGAGGCCGACAAGCTCGTGCGCCAGATCGGCGACGCGAAGGTGAGATCGGACGGTTCGACCATTATCTAAGGCTCGCGCTTCTCAGCCAGACAGTGCCGTTTTGGCATGATAGGGACAGGCATCCTCAAGGCCCGGGAGCCATCCGTCTTCATGCCGCATCTTGCCGAGTACGGCGCCCTCTTCGCCGCCGCGTTCCTGTCCGCCACGATCTTCCCGTTCCAGTCGGAAGCCGTGCTCTTCGCCATGCTGGTGGCGGAGCATTACGCCTGGTGGGTGCTCATCCTCGTGGCGAGCGTGGGCAACATTCTGGGCTCCGTCGTGAACTGGTTCCTGGGCCGTTTCCTCGCCCATTTCGAGGATCGCCCGTGGTTTCCCGTCAAGCGCAAGCAGATGGCGAAGGCTGAGGGCTGGTATCACCGTTATGGGCGCTGGACGCTGCTCTTGAGCTGGCTGCCGATCGTCGGCGATCCGCTCACCATCGTGGCCGGCGTGATGCGCGAGCCGTTGCGGGTGTTCATCCCGCTCGTGGCGCTCGCCAAGACGGGCCGGTACCTGGCCGTGGGGGGCTTGAGCCTCGGGTGGGCTTGAACGACCGCTCGTCCGAACACGCGCTCCTCCGTGTCATGGCCGGACTTGACCCGGCCATCCCGATCCGGGAAAGCACCGCGCTTCACCCATCGGGATCACCGGCACAAGGCCGGTGATGACGGCCTGAGCGCACCAAGGTCGGGAGGCCTCACGGGCCCTGCAGGCTCGACCAGATCTCTTCCAGGTGGCCGGGCTCGATCACGTCGCCGGATGAGGTGCGGATGACCGCGTGCATGCCCGCCGGGGCCTCGTTGGTCATGGCCCAGTGCACGGCCTCGCGCAGGGAGGGGAACTCCACCACATCGCTTGGAGCGCCTTGACTGCCGCCCTGCGCGCCCATGGGCTCGAATTGCAGATGGGCCGGGGCATCCAGATCGGTTTGCATCACCATATCGCCGTCCTGCTCTTCTCTGCTGGGTTCAGGCAGTGGGTTCAGGCAGGACAACGCGCATCACGGCTCGGCCGTTTCAGCTTGGCCGGAGGCGGAAAATCTCATGCGGCCCTGTGCTCCTCGCGGGCTGCCTCCCACACCTCCCGGGCCGCGTCCGCATTCATCGCCGCAATGGCAAGGCCGACGATGAGATCGGGCCATGCGGAGAGCGTGGCAGCGGTGACCAGGCCCGCCGCCACGATGGCCACATTGGCGACGGCGTCGTTGCGGGCCGACAGAAACGCCGCCTTGGTCAGGCTGCCGCCGTGGTGGCGATAGCGGGCGAGAAGCGCCGCGCAGGTGAGATTGACCGCGAGAGCCCCTGCGCCTGCCAGCGACAGGGGCACGGGATCGGGCGGAACCGGTGCGGAAAACTTCTCCCAGGCCATCCAGAGAGTGGCAAGGCCGGGCACGAGCAGGATGCCCGCCAGCACCATGCCGACCCGTGCTCGCATCACGGCCGAGAAGCCCAAGGCCAGGAGAATGAGCAGGTTGACCGAGGCGTCCTCGAGGAAGTCGATGCTGTCGGCAAACAGCGACACGGACCCGATGGCGAGCGCCACCGCGAACTCGACGCCGAAATAGCCGAGATTGAGGGCCGCCACGAGGGCGACGGTGCGGCGCAGGGCCTGGCTGGATGGATCGATGGTCATGGGGTCGTCGCTTCTGAAGCTAGATGGAACGCCATAGCTAAGGAAGCACCCGGTCTGCAAGAAAACGCGCTCCCTAGCATTCCCGGACGGACGCGCAGGCAGAGGGTAAGCGTGTCCAAGCGCTGAGCGTGCTGGTGGATCCCCTTCCCTCGCCTTCGGCTCTCCGGGGATGACAACGGAGCGCCAACGTCAGTGTCATTCCCGGCCGGAGCGCAGCAGAGGGGAACGGAATCCATAGCGCTGAGGGCGTGGATGGACCCCGTGCCCGGCCTGATGCCTTCGAGGATGACAGCCGAGGGCACCCTTTAGCAATTCCATTGCGGCAAAGCAGGCGCGACCACAAGGAATGGCA
>JALYFY010000425.1 GCA_030777385.1 Pseudomonadota bacterium
CGCTCCGACAGGCAAGCACAGTGAAGACGAGTTCGTCCCCTCAATGACGTCATAAGGTAGGCTCTGTGACGGAAGCTCTGAAGGGCTCCGATGATCTAAGTGGGTTCCTGCGCCGCAACGCCGGGCCCCCTTCTTGTGCCGTGGCACGCCGCCGGGCGTGTTTCGGGGCGCAACATTGAGCCAGCTCCCTTCTTTTAGACCCCATGATCGCGGTGTGAGCTGACTGGGTCTGTGGCCTCTCCCGCGGCATTCTCTGTTCGAGGGTTGCGCCAGATTGGCTGGCGCCGAGCCTCAAGAATGGGGGAGAGACCGCATGCAGGATAGCACGTTCATCGGGCTGGATGTCCACAAGGCAGCGATTTCTGTCGCAGTTGCGCAGGGGAAACGTGGGGGTGAGGTCCGGCACTGGGGGTCGGTCCCCCATCGCCCCGATCACATCCGCAAAGTGGTAGAAAAGCTGGCGGCTGGCGGAGCGCGGCTACACTTTTGCTATGAAGCCGGGCCCTGCGGCTATGGTCTGCATCGCCAGCTTGTCGAGATGGGGCATGAGTGCATCGTCGTGGCACCCTCGCTGATCCCGGTGAAGGCAGGCGACCGGGTGAAGACGGACCGCCGCGATGCTGTGATGTTGGCAAAGCTGCACCGGGCCGGCGAACTAACTGCGGTCTGGGTTCCGGATGCTGCGCATGAGGCGATGCGCGATCTGGTCCGGGCACGGGCGACGGCGTTACGCGTGACGGGCAAGGCCCGCCAACACTTGCAGGGTTTTCTGCTGCGGCATGGCCGGATCTATCCCGGCAAGAAGGGCTGGACGGGTGCATACCGGCGCTGGCTGGCGATGGTGCGGTTCACGCATCCGGCGCAACAGATCGTCCTTCAGGATTACATCAATGCCATTGCGGATGCCGAAGCGCGGGTGGAGCGCCTGACGGGGCAGATCGCGGGCCTGTTGCCGAACTGGAGCCTTGCGCCGGTGGTCGAAGCAATCCAAGCGATGCGCGGAGTCGGGTTCATCGTCGCGGTGACGGTGGTGGCCGAGGTCGGGGACTTCCAGCGTTTCGACAATCCGCGGCAACTGATGGCCTATCTGGGGTTGACCCCGTCGGAGCATTCCAGCGGCACCAGCGTGCGGCGGAGCGGGATCACCAAGGCAGGCAGCGGTCTTGCCCGGGGCGCTCTGATTGAGGGCGCATGGAGTTACCGGATGCAGGCCCGCGTCAGCCCTAAGCTCCACGCCCGACTGGAGGCGCTGCCCAAGGCCGCGCGCGACATTGCTTGGAAGGGGCAGCTCAGGATGTGCCAGCGTTACCGTCATCTGGTCGCGGCCGGGAAGGCGAAGGTGGTGGTCATCACGGCGATCGCCCGCGAGATGGTCGGCTTCATCTGGGCGATTGCCAAGGCAGTGACGGTTCCCCCGCCAGGAGCGGCCACAGCGTCGGTCTGAGAAGGACGAACTTGCCTCGATCAGGCCGATGCGCAGGGTTGGGGGCGGAACACGGTGGGGAACCCTCGTCGCCTGTTATGGGCCGACAACGTCGATGCCCGATCCTTAGAGCGAGGCAGCCCCAGGACGAAACCACGGTCATGCGGTATCCAACCCGCGCATGAGAGCTTGCTCAACCGTCGTCTCAGTTCCGCCTCCTACCCTGCGCATCTACACCGTGCTGCACCCGGCAAGCCGGATTACCTGTCGTGCAACAAGGGGTTTACAGCGATCATGAGAGCAGGCTGCTGAAGAACTCTGCGCTCGACCCAGTTCTCGGAACATGATTCACCTCTGAAGGCAGCTTGCGCGGGGGTGATGATGCGGGGAACGGACGAGGCGGCGGGATCGCTGTTCAGCTACGTCGACCTCGACGAGCGCATCCCCGCGCGGCACCCGATGCGGAAAGTCCGCCAGATCGTGAACGAGGCGCTGTCCAGCATGGATGGCGAGTTCGACGAGCTCTACTCGACCGAAGGCCGCCCCTCCATCGCGCCGGAGCGGTTGCTGCGAGCGAGCCTGGTCCAGATGCTGTTCTCGGTCCGCTCCGAGCGGCAGCTGATGGAGCAGATGCAATACAACCTGCTGTTCCGTTGGTTCGTCGGGCTCGGCATCGACGATCCGGTCTGGGTGCCGACGGTCTTCAGTAAGAACCGCGACCGGCTGCTGACGACCGAGATCGCCCGCAAGTTCATGGCCGCGATCCTTGCCCACCGGGAGATCGCGCCGCTGCTGTCGGACGAGCACTTCTCGGTCGACGGCACGTTGGTCAAGGCCTGGGCGTCGAGGAAGAGCTTTCAGCCGAAGGCGGCGGCCACGCCGCCCGATAATGCCGATGACGATGGCGCACCGGGCAATCCGCCCGCCAGCCGCAGCCGTGATGTCCACGAGCACGCTGCCCCTGAGCCAACCCGAACCGAGACCGACCCGATGACCCGCCCCGCCCGCAAGGACCGCAACGCCGAGGTAGAC
>JALYFY010000426.1 GCA_030777385.1 Pseudomonadota bacterium
CCAGCATGAGAGCAAGGTCGGTTGCCCCCGTCAGATCATCGGCGATGCATCCGAGCTTCATGCCATGGCTCCCCTGCTGTCGGAGGATTGATCACGTGTCCAGGCCGAAAGCCAGCCGAGACCTTCTTCCGTCCGCCCACGTGGCTTGTATTCGGCGCCGATCCAACCGCCATATCCCAGCCGGTCAAGGGAACTGCAGATCTCGCGATAGTCGATCTCGCCTTCATCCGGCTCGGCACGACTCGGGACTGCAGCAATCTGCACATGACCGATTAGATCCAGGAAGTGCTTGAGCCGCCGCGTCAGATCGCCCTGAACGATCTGGGTATGATAGCAGTCGAACATGATCTTCACGTTGCGGCGGCCGACCTGATCGATGATCGACGCAGCCTGCTCGACGGTGTGAAGAAAGTATCCTGGCTTGTCCCGATGGTTGATCGGTTCGATCAGGATCGTCATGTCGGCCCGCGCGGCCTTGTCGGCGGCAAGCTTCAGGTTTGCGACGAACGTGCGCTCGGCGGCCAGGGCGGCATCGGCGGTGACCAATCCGGACATGCAGTGAACGGCTGTCGCGCCGATGGCGTGCCCGTAGGAGACGGCCTGATCGAGGGCCTGCTGAAATTCGCTCTCGCGTCCTTGCAGGGCTCCGAGCCCGAAATCGCCCGCTGCTGCATTCCCGACCGGGGTGTTCAATCCGAGCATGGTGATCTGACTGCGGCTCAGAGCGTTGCGCATCTCGGCCGCAGGGACCTCATAAGGCCAGTGCATCTCGACGGCTTCGAAACCTGCTGTGGCCGCGGCCGCGATCCGTTCGATTTCAGAAATCTCAGTGAACAGAAAGCCTAGATTGGCGGAAAAGCGGGGCATCGATTCATCCGCACTGATGGGAATGGTGATGAGGCGCGGAGCAGCATTCCTGAGACCTGTCGGAGGGCTCGTCTGCAATCGCCTCATCCAAATTGAAATAAGTTACTAGATCCCTCACCTGTGCACGGGTCAGCAGACGAGGGTTGAGGCCGTGGAGGAGAAGACGCAGTTTCGCGGTCTCCTCCAGTTCCTCGGTGGCATAGACGGCAGCCTCCAGATCCTTGCCAGCGACCACCGGGCCGTGATTTGCCAGAAGCACGGCACTGTATTTTCCTGCGAGTCCGCGGATCGCATCCGCGACGCCAGCGTCTCCCGGCCGATAATAAGGAACGAGAGCCGTGCGGCCGACCCTCATAACATAATAGGCCGTCATGGGCGGCAGTGCATTGGCAGGGTCGATATCGGGCAGCATCGAGACGGCGACAGAATGGGTGGAGTGCAGATGAACGATCGCGCCTGCATCCCCGCGGGTCGCATAGAGAGCCGTGTGCAGAGGCAGCTCCTTCGTCGGTGCATCGCCTGAGACAAGGCGACTATCTGCATCAAGCCTGCTTAGGCAGGCCGGATCGAGAAAGCCGAGCGAGCTGTTGGTCGGGGTCGTCAACCAACCTCCGTCGTTCAGCCGAACCGAGATATTGCCGGACGATCCAGCGGTCAGACCCCGTTCGAAGAGTGAGCGCCCGAAAAGGCATATCGTCTCGCGAAGGCGGCTCTCATCGTTCATGTCGAAGCCTTTGAATGTTCTGGTGCTGGACGAGCAAACTCAATGGGTGCGGCGGTCAGATCGCGTTCCTGACACGCTCCCAGGTTTTCTCCATATGGGCAGTCAGGATCTTTGACAGACGGTCGGCATCGCGCGCTTCCAGCGCGTCGATCATCTCTTCATGATCGGCGACAGCGCCGGCCCATTTTTCAGGTCCCTCGTTCCCGATGTAGCGGATGCGCTTCAGGCGGGCCTGCAGAATGTTATGCACCGAGACCAGCGCCTCGTTTTTGGAGAGGCGGAGAATGGCGGAGTGGATGCTCTGGTTCAGCTTGAAATAGGGTAGGCGGTCACGTTCCCGATACATGTCCATCATGCTGTCATGCAGCTGCCGGACCTCCCCGATTTCGGCATCCGTGGCGTGCTCGCAGGCCAGCCATCCCGCAAGACCCTCGAGATTGCCGAGCACGATCAGGCTGTCATGGACATCCTTTGCAGAAAATTGGCGGACCACGGCCCCCCGTCCGGGTGACAGTTCCAGCAACCCCTCGCTGGCGAGAAACTTGAGGGCTTCCCGCAATGGAGTCCGGGAAACGCCGAGCATCTTGCCGAGATTGCCCTCGTGAAGCCGGGTCCCCGGGGTAAGCTCGCCTTCGATGATCATGTCGCGCACCCGGGCCACGATGGCGTCGTGAAGCGTCGTGCGGGCAATGGGGCCGCGCGAATCAAAGTCGTCGATCAGCAGGGCTGTGGCCTCAGATGCCATAGGT
>JALYFY010000427.1 GCA_030777385.1 Pseudomonadota bacterium
CCCTTCGAGATGAGCCATCGCGGCCCTCGCTTCCGGGGTGAGCATGCCCTGCGCCGCTATCCCAACGGGGAAGAGCGCTGCATCGCCTGCAAGCTCTGCGAGGCCATCTGCCCGGCCCAGGCCATCACCATCGAGGCCGGCCCGCGCCGCAACGACGGCACCCGCCGCACCACGCGCTACGACATCGACATGGTGAAGTGCATCTACTGCGGCATGTGCCAGGAGGCCTGCCCGGTGGATGCCATCGTCGAGGGGCCGAATTTCGAGTTCTCCGTGGAGACCCGCGAGGAGCTCTACTACGACAAGGCAAAGCTTCTCGAGAACGGGGAGCGCTGGGAGCGGGAAATCGCGCAGAACATCGCGAAGACCGCGCCTTACCGGTAAGCCACTCCCGGCTCGATAAGGGCAGGGGCAATCAAGGCCGGTGGGTTGTACCCACCGGATTCGGAATCTATAGACAGGCCGCCGGATTCTCCGGGACCACGTCGGAAGGGGCCGCCTCAAGGCGGCTTGAGCTTGAGCATGACGGTTACCGCCGCCTTCTTCTATCTGTTCGCGACGATCACGATCGCCTCCGGCTTCATGGTGATTGCCTCCCGCAATCCCGTGCAGTCGGTGCTTTTCCTGATCCTGGCCTTCGTCAATGCGGCGGGGCTCTTCCTGCTCATGGGGGCCGAGTTCCTGGCGATGATCCTGGTCATCGTCTATGTGGGCGCGGTCGCGGTGCTCTTCCTCTTCGTCGTCATGATGCTCGACGTGGATTTCGCGGCGTTCCGCCAGGGCTTCCTGCAGTACCTGCCGGTGGGTGGGCTGATCGGCGTGATCTTCCTGCTGGAGCTCGTCCTGGTGGTCGGCGCCTATGCGGTCGATCCCGCCCTGGTTCGTTCGCCGGGCGTTCCGATCCCGGCTCCGGACGTGATGACCAACACCGAGGCCCTCGGCCAGGTGCTCTACACCCGCTACTTCTACTTCTTCCAGGCCGCGGGCCTCATCCTCCTCGTGGCCATGATCGGCGCCATCGTGCTGACCCTGCGCGAGCGCCTCGGCGTCAAGCGCCAGGACATCTCGAAGCAGAACGCCAGGACGCCGGATGAAGCCATCGAGGTGCGCAAAGTGCCTTTCCGGCAGGGCGTGTAAGGAGCTCACGATGGAGATCGGTCTCGGCCATTACCTCACCGTCGCCGCCGTGCTCTTCACGCTCGGCGTGTTCGGCATCTTCCTGAACCGCAAGAACGTGATCATCATCCTGATGTCGATCGAGCTCATCCTGCTCGCGGTCAACATCAACATGGTGGCGTTCTCGGCGCATCTGGGCGACATCGTCGGCCAGGTCTTCGCGCTGCTGATCCTGACGGTCGCCGCGGCCGAGGCCGCCATCGGTCTTGCCATTCTCGTCGTCTTCTACCGCAATCGCGGCTCGATCGCGGTCGAGGACGTCAACATGATGAGGGGCTAGGCGCCCGATGTACCACGCTATCGTCTTCCTGCCGCTCGTCGGCTTCCTCATCGCGGGCCTGTACGGACGGGTAATCGGCCCGCGCCCGAGCGAGATCGTCACGACGGCCCTGCTCGGCCTTGCCGCCGTGCTATCCTGGGTCGCCTTCTTCCAGGTCGGCTACGGCGGCGGCGCCACGCGGGTCCAGGTCGCGCAATGGATGTCGTCGGGCGACCTCGTGGTCGATTGGGCGTTCCGGATCGATACGCTCACGGCCGTGATGCTCGTGGTCGTCAACACGGTCTCGGCGCTCGTCCACCTCTACTCCATCGGCTACATGCACGAGGATCCGCACCGGCCGCGCTTCTTCGCCTATCTCTCGCTCTTCACCTTCGCGATGCTGATGCTCGTGACGGCCGACAACCTGGTCCAAATGTTCTTCGGCTGGGAGGGCGTGGGCCTCGCGAGCTATCTGCTGATCGGGTTCTGGTACGAGAAGGAGAGCGCCAACGCGGCGGCCATGAAGGCGTTCATCGTCAACCGGGTTGGCGACTTCGGCTTCGCGCTCGGGATCTTCCTGGTCTTCGTCCTGTTCAACAGCGTGGCCTTCGACCAGATCTTTCCGCGCGTCGGAGAGGTCGCGGGCAACCGCTTCCAGTTCATCGGCTTCGACTGGCCCGCGCTGACGCTCGCCTGCCTGCTCCTGTTCATGGGCGCCATGGGGAAGTCGGCGCAGTTCCTGCTCCACACCTGGCTCCCCGACGCCATGGAGGGACCGACGCCGGTCTCGGCGCTCATCCACGCCGCCACCATGGTGACCGCGGGCGTGTTCATGGTGGCGCGCCTGTCGCCGCTGTTCGAGTACGCGCCGGTGGCCAAGAACATCGTCACCATCGTCGGCGCGGTGACCGCCCTGTTCGCCGCCACCGTCGGCCTGGCCCAGAACGACATCAAGCGGGTGATCGCCTACTCGACCTGCTCGCAGCTCGG
>JALYFY010000428.1 GCA_030777385.1 Pseudomonadota bacterium
CTGGCTGGCCGCCTGTTCCCGCGAGACGGCGATACACGGCTTTCGATCAACTTCATGCCGAATGCGGTGTATGAACCTGCTGCCTGCATCAGAACGTCCCTTGAGACCGCCAGCCGTGTCGGTTTCGACACCAGGCGCATCATGTTCGAGTTCACCGAGAATGAGCGTATGGCGGACACAAAGCACGTCGCCAGGATTATCGCGGAATACAGGCGGCTGGGTTTCATCACCGCAATCGACGATTTCGGAGCGGGACATGCCGGCCTGAATCTTCTCGCCAACTTCCAGACCGATCTCATCAAGATTGATATGGAACTCATCCGCGGCATCACGGATTCAACGGCACGCCGAGCCATCGTTTCCGGCATTCTGGTGATGGCTCGCGCCCTCGACATCACCGTCATCGCGGAAGGCATCGAGACGGAAGCGGAACTCTCGACGCTCAAGGATGCCGGCATCCAATTGTTTCAGGGTTTTCTATTTGCCAAGCCAGCTATCGAGAGACTGCCGGAAGTCTCGTTCATAGCATAATGAGGACGGCGGCTCGCATAAGCCGCCGTCCGTCTTTTACCTTATCCGCTCACATGGACCAGCACATGGCGCTTCTTGCCTGCCGTGAGCTTCAGGGCGCCGTCAACGAGATCCGCTGCCGTCACTTGAACATCCGCATCCTGAACGACACTCCCGTTGAGCCTTGCCCCACTGTTCCCGACCAGACGCCGGGCATCGCTCTTGGAACTGGCAAGGCCTGCCTTCACGAAAAGCTGAGCGAGGCTCAGGCCGGATTCCAGTTCTGTCCTGGCGATATCCAGGGAGGGAAGACCAGATGCGTTCTCACCTTCCTCGAAGGCGCGGCGTGCCGTGACCCCCGCTGCCTGTGCGGCCTCCTCCCCATGGGCAAGCCGGGTCGCCTCGGTCGCTAGGATCCGTTTCGCCTCATTGATCTCGGCACCTCGCAGCTGCCCCAGGCGATGCACCTCGTCGAGCGGCACCTCCGTAAACAGCCTCAAGAAGCGCGCTACATCATCGTCCTCGGTGTTGCGCCAGAATTGCCAGAACTCGTAGGGGCTCAGACGCTCCGCATTGAGCCAGATGGCACCGCCTGCCGTCTTGCCCATCTTCGTCCCGGCGGCCGTGGTGAGCAGCGGGCTCGTCAACCCAAAGAGCTGGCGCTGGTCGATACGGCGCGCAAGCTCGATGCCGTTGACGATGTTGCCCCATTGGTCCGATCCACCCATCTGCAGCACGCAACTATGATGGCGCGAGAGCTCCAGAAAGTCAAAGGCCTGGAGAACCATGTAGTTGAACTCCAGGAGCGTGAGGGGCTGCTCGCGCTCCAGCCTTTGGCGTACACTGTCGAAGCTCAGCATCCGGTTGATCGTGAAGTGGGTGCCGAAATCGCGCAGGAACGGCAGGTAGCGCAGCGGATCGAGCCAATCCGCATTGTCCACCATCACTGCATCCGTCGGCCCATCGCCGAAGGTGAGGTAACGGGAGAAGACCTGCTTCAACCCGGCTATGTTTTGGGCGATTTGCTCGTCATCGAGCAGCGGACGGCTCGTATCGCGGAAACTTGGGTCGCCGATCTGGGTTGTGCCGCCACCGATGAGCACGACAGGCTTGTGGCCGCACTTCTGGAGCCAGCGCAAGGTCATGATCGGCAATAGATGGCCCGTATGAAGGCTATCCGCCGTCGCGTCGAAGCCGATGTAGGCCGCGACAGGACCAGCCGATAATCGCTCATCGAGAGATGTCAGATCAGTACATTGATGGATGAAGCCGCGTTCGGCGAGCGTCTTCAGGAATTCGGATCGGAAGGCATTCATGAAAGTCTCCTTGAGGCTTGGCAGGAGCCGCTGCCCGGAGACCTGATCACCAAATGAAGATGCCGCCGGAGAGCGGCGGCATCGAACGTCTGGTCGCAACCGAACGGAGCCGCCCTATGGGGACGGCGTATAATAGCTGACGAAGGTGTGGCGACCGGTGATCATGAGCGCGTTCTTAGGCCTGTAAGGCTAGATCGTCAATCGGGCCTTCGCCCGTTGCGGCG
>JALYFY010000429.1 GCA_030777385.1 Pseudomonadota bacterium
GCCCATAGAGGTGAGGATGGGCGTGCGGGGAGCCACGAGTGCGGCAGCCAGAGCCACCGCAGCGCCTTCAAAGGCGAAAACGCCCAGATACACGCGACGCACATTGACGCCTGCGAGCTGCGCCAACTGGGGGTCTTCCGCCACCATGCGGGCGAGCCTGCCGATCCGCGTCCGGTCGATCACATATTTCAGGGCCGCGAAGAACAGGATCGCCACGACAACGATGGCAATGTCCTGGAAGGTGAACCAGAGATCGCCCCAGTAGATATCCTTGGTCGAGAACGGCGTCTCGAGGATCTGTCCAGTGGAGCCGAAGAACAGCGCCGCCGCACCATGGAGCACATAGCCGAAGCCAAGGGTGACAATCATGATCGAGACCAGATCCTGCTTCAGCGTGAGCTGGAGCATGACCCTCTGCATGACATAACCGACCGCAACGCCAACCAGCATAGCCAGGGGAATGGCCACGAAATACGGAAGCCCAAGCCGAGAGACTCCATACCAGGTTACGAAGGCTCCTAGCATGTACATCTGCCCGTGACCGAAATTAACCAAGCGAGCGATACCCAGCAGCACCGTCCAACCAATGGCGATGAGGGCATAGGCATGGCCGAGAACGATGCCGTTGACGAGTTGCTGCGTGAGATTCATGCCACATGCGCTCCGAGATAGGCTTCGGCGATCCGGGGATCGTCCCGCATCTCCGATGCCGGACCTTCGGCGATGATCCGCCCGCGTTCCAGCAGGACCAGGCGATCAACCACTTCGATCGCGGCTCTGACGTTCTGTTCGACGAGGAGCACGGTTAGGCCTGCATCGACCAGGGACCGCACAGTTTCAAGGACCGTGGAGACGAGCCGCGGGGCAAGACCGATGGAAGGTTCGTCCAGCAGCAGCGCTCTCGGTCCGAGCCTGAGCGCCCGCGCGATACCAAGCATCTGGCGCTCGCCGCCAGAGAGCTGTGAGCCCAGATGATGCCTGCGATCGTATAGGCGCGGGAAGAGCGCATAGACGTCGTCGATGGAGTAATGACGTCGCCCCTGACTACCATGAGGCGCATCCACACTCGCCGCGAGATTTTCCTCGACGCTCATCTGGGTGAAGACGAGCTTGCCCTCGGGGATGAGAAGCAGTCCGGCCTTGACCCGCTCATGAGAGGGAAGACTGGATATGTCCTTTCCATCCAGCATGACCTTGCCGGAAACCTTCGGCGAGCCGCGCGACCAGCCGAGAAGGCCGTTCACGAGGGTGGATTTGCCCGCCCCGTTCGCGCCCACCACGCCGACAAGTTCCCGCTCGCGGACTGCGATGCGTGGCACATCGAGGGCGACGTTGCCGGCATAGGCAATCTTGAGATCAGTCGCCTGGAGAACTGGACCACTGTTCATTGCGTGCGCCCCAAATAGGCTTCGAGGACCCGCGGATCGGACTGGATCTGATTCGGCGTTCCAGTCGCGAGCAGCCTGCCCTGCTCCAGCACCACGATCTTGTCGGCAACCGACATGATGAGATCCATATGATGTTCGATGACGACCACGGCTAAACCTTCCTTCCTTAATGAGATTAGGAGGTTGATTAGGTGGGTCATGTCCGCGCCGCCGAGGCCGGCGGCGGGCTCATCGAGCAGCAGGGCCCTGGCCCCACTCCCATAAGCCAGCGCAATGGAGAGCATGCGCTGCGTGCCATAGGGAATATTGGTCGGCTTGAGGTGGTGGTACGCCTCAGGGATACCGAAACGAATGAGGCGCTGCTTGGCGTCCTCCACTGCATCCGCCCTGCGGCGCACTTGCGCAAACGGAAGTAGGGTGGTGGCGAGCAAACCTGTTCCGTAACGGTCCTGGAGCACGGTGACCATGTTCTCCAGAATCGTCAAATCATGGAAGAAGGCATTCTGCTGGAACGCTCGCTTCAGCCCTCGCTCGGCCAGGAGATGAGGCGCGGTGTCTGTTACCTCCTGCCCATTCAGGAAGACCCGTCCCCGCCGTTTGACGAGGTGGGTGACGGCGTCGTAGCAGGAGCTCTTGCCGGCGCCGTTGGGGCCGATGATCCCGAGAATCTCGCCTGCGCCAACACTCCAGCTCACCTCGTCGAGAGCGACGAGGGCACCATAGGTGACCCCAAGGCCCTCGACGCGAAGAACCGGCCCCAAACCAGCGGACATGTCGCCACCCTCAGTTCGAAACCGGACGAACGACAATCTTCTGGTTCTCGATCGTGAAGAGCTTGTGATTCGACTCGAGCTGGCCGTTCGGCGCAAACGTGACGTCGCCGAAGATGGTACCCTTAAAGCTGCCGCCGCGGATGCGCTTGGCGATAGGTTCCTTGTCGAGGCTTTTCACCTCGTTCGCGGCCATAGCCCAAACTTGCAACGAGGTCGCCCCGAGTGCCATGAACTTGTCAGGCATGTACTTGAACATCTCCTGCGTCTTAGCGATGAACTTCTTGTTCGCCTCATTCGAAGCGAAGGGCTCCACGTCCGGAAAGTAGATGTCGGCGCCGATCACGCCATTGGCGGCCTCGCCGGCTACCGAGATCACGCTCGGCGCCACGGTGCCGACGGCGGTCACGAGTTGGCCTGGAAGGCGGCTCTGCTTCGCTTGACGGATGAGCGCCGGCATGCCAAGTCCCTCATTGGCGTTGATGGCGATCGTCACCTCGGGATTGGCCGCGCGCGCATTGGTGAGCGCGACGCGGAAATCCGCCTGGTTGAACGGGAACTTTTCCTCGGCCACCTTCTCATAGGCATAGTTTAGCTTCTTGAGCTCCGCCTCAATGGCTTCCTGCGCGCCGTTTCCGTAGGCGTCGTTCTCCGTCATAAAGGCGATGCGCTTGGCCTTAGTGCCGGCGATATATTTCGCGATCACCGCGCCGTCTTGCGAGTTCGAGCTGTTAAGGCGGATAGCATAGGGATTGGCCTCGCCCGACAGGATCGGGTCGGCCTTCGAGATTGCCGTGATGTCGAGGATGTTGGCGCGGTTGATTACCGGCTGCATAGCGAGCGTCACGGGGCTGTTCCAGCCTTCGATGATGACCGAGACGCCGGCCGAAATAAGCTCGTTGGCGCGTGATACACCAACCGCAGGCGTCGATTCGTCGTCTCGCGAGAGGATCTCGAGCTGGCGGCCCATGACACCGCCCGATTCGTTGATGATCGCCGCCATGGCCTGGATAGCTTGGGTGACGTGCTGGCCCTGCGGGCCTGCGCCGCCGCTGAGCGGAAAAATCGCGCCGACCTTGATGGGCTGCTGGGCCTGTGCATGCGCCTGACCGACAAGCGCGAGCGCGCCAAGCGACACGAGGGCGAGGGTCTTAAGGATCTTGGTAGCCTTCATGAAACTTCCTCCTGGTTGAACGCCGTTGCCGGTCATATTCTTTTCCTGGAAATGATACCGATGGGTATGTCTCGATGTCAAGCATGTAATCATACATCTTGTCCTCCAGCTTAGATGCCTTATTTAAACCGTTTTCTAAGC
>JALYFY010000430.1 GCA_030777385.1 Pseudomonadota bacterium
CCGGCGACGAGAAGCCGCCGAAGCGCTCCGCCCGTGCCCATAGCGGTCAGCAGCAGCGGCCGCTCTCCAAGGGCGGCAGCGAGGAGCGGTAACTTCTTTCTTGTTGCTGTGAATCTGTCATCCCGGACGGCGAACGCCCATCCGGGATCGGGAGCAGAATAGAACGCGGGCTTCCCCTCCCCCACAGGCCTCGGGCTTGCCCGAGACCTGCTCTTTGCTGGCGCATGTCGGGAACACCCGACATGCGATGGGGAGGGCCAGGGTGGGGGTGTTGGCGCCAGACCTTCATAGGCTATCGCTCACACCCCCACCTCCAACTCCTCCCCACAAGGGGGAGGGCTACCGGCGCTTTTCCCGAAAGGCATCCAGGATGAGGGCTCAGGGAGCAAATGGAATGATGAGCCGGACGATGAAGAATAGCCGCGTGCGGGGATGCTTCAAGTATCCCCGACGGAAGAGGCCCTGGGGCTACGCGTTGTTGCCGCCGGAATCTTCCGGCTTGGGCGCCTTGCCTGCCTGGGCCGGATCCGTACCTTGCGGCGCGTCCTCGGCCGGCTTCACTTCATCCGGGTTGGATACGGCCTCATTGACGGGTTCGCGGGCACCTTCCTTGTGAGGTGGAGGGCCTGCGACGGCCGAGCCGCCCATATAGGACGGGGGATCGCTGGTCGGGAAGGAATACTCGGAGCCGGCATTGACCAGATCGTCCTCGTCCTTCTTGACCCCCATCTGTTGTCTCCCGTTCTGCGAGAACGCGCTCGCCGACAGGGCAATCCTCCGGATGCTTGCATGTTCAGGCGTGGCGGCAAAAACCCGGGAGGCTTCTTTTCCAAGCATGGCTCTGGTCCCCGCGTGCCGTCCCTCTATCTGCAGCCATAACAGGCCTGATCCTAACCGGGAGTCGCAGAGCACCATGAGAGAGACACGCCGCAGCATTCTCCTGAAGATGGCCGCTGCTTCCGCAGCCTCCGCCCTGTCGCCATGGCCGGCCTTCGCTCAGGCGGGCTATCCGACAAGGCCGGTGCGGGTCATCGTTCCCTATGCGGCCGGCGGAGGGACGGACTTTTTCGCCCGCCTCGTGTTCGCCGCCATGGGCGACCAGCTCGGCCAGCAGTTCGTCGTCGAAAACCGGCCCGGTGCGGGCACCAATATCGGCGCCGAGGCGGCGGCGCGTGCGGAGCCCGACGGCTACACGCTTCTGCTCGGCGACACCGCCACTTTCTCCACGAACCGCACGCTCTACAAGAAACTGAGCTTCGACCCCTACAAGGATTTCAGCCCGATTTCCTTGAGCGGGCGCTTCGCCCTCGTGCTGCTCGTCAACACGAACAAGCTGAAGGTCAACTCCGTTCAGGAACTCGTGGCCGAGGCCAAGAAGGAGCCGGGTCGGATCAATTACGGGACGCCGGGCCTGGGAAGCCCCTTCCATCTTGCAACCGAGCTGCTCTCTCAAGGAGCCGGCATCAAGCTGACCCATGTGCCCTACCGCGGCGCGGCGCCTGCCGTGCAGGATCTGGTGGCCGGGCAGATCGACATGATGTTCATCGACTTTGCGACGGCGCGTTCGCAGCTCTCCGGCGCGATCAAGGCGATCGCGGTGGCCTCGCCGGGCGCTTTTGCCGGACTTCCGGGTGTGCCGCCGGTTGCGGCCGACTTTGCGGGCTTCGAGGCCTGGGCCTGGCAGGGCATCGTCGCCCCCGCCGGCACGCCGCCTGAGGTCATCGCCAAGCTCAACGAGACCTACCGGCGCGTGATCGGCAATGCGGAGATCCGCGAGAAGCTGGCGGGCGCCGGGATCGACGTTCTCCAGAGCTCCCCGGCGGAGATGGCTTCCTACATGCAGGAGGAAGGCGCCAAGTGGGAGAAGGTGATCAGAACCGCGGGCATTACCCTGGAATGATCCATTGGCGGTGATCCGCCTCAGTTGCGGTCCCAGCGGTACATGCGGCGCTCGCCTTCCTGGCAGTTGACCGGCGCTTCCGCCTGAACCTTCTGGATCAGCGGCTCAACGGGAAGGGCTGCGATCTCCCGGATGATCTTGGTGCGGATGGCATCGGCAAACTGCTGGCGCTCCCGCACCGGAACCAGAAAGGAGCCTTCGCCGCCGATCACGCAGTCGCGGTAGTAGTGATCGAGATTCTCCATGTCGCCGAACCCGCTCGGCCGCTTGAGCATGATGGGCAGCCCGTTGATCGTGATTCCCTTCGCGACAGCCTCGTTGCGGGCCTCCACGACGCCCCGCCCGCTGCTGTTGGGTCCGTCGCCTGAAATGTCGATGACCCTGCGAATGGGCTCGACGCCGGTTTTGTCCAGGAGCTTCACGCCGAAATCGATGGCGCCGGAAATCGATGTGCGCATGACCCGGCCGATGGGCGAATTGCCCAGACCGTCGGCGAACCTTACCGCGCTCTCGGGGCCGTCGATCACGGTCCAGGGGACGATGACGTTCTGGTACTCCACGCCCGACCATTCCACATAGGTGACGGTGATCCGCCCCAGCATGCCGTTGCGAATGGCCTCATGCACCTGAGGCGACCGGAAGGCTTCCATGAACCCCTGGCGCTGGAGTTCCTGCTCGTCCGGATCCATGGAACGCGAGACATCCACGGCCAGAACCAGCGCCACATCCACTTCGGTCTCGGCCCTCGCACCGGTCGCGGACAGGCACAGACCTGCTGCCATGAGAGCTGCGAACATGCCGTGAAGCCTGCGTGTCATTCCCGCCTCCATTCCCCGCCGAAGAACAAGCTGGCACGATTCCACCCATGGGCAAGGCTTGAGGCTCCTCGGAGCGTAGGGTCGAGGCTCAATTTAGCGTGAAGGGTCATGCCGCTCAGTCCTCTCAGGCAAGCAGGATTATGCACGCCTGCAATGTTCCTTTTCGGCGTTTGGGTTATAAGCGCAGCGCAGAAACACACGGGCCTGCCTTGTACGGGCAGCCCGAAGAAGGAGATTTTCATGCGCAATTCATCTGCCCTCGACCGGTGGTCGCCCTATGCCCTGGCGGCCCTGCGGATCGTCACGGCCCTGATCTTCATGGAGCACGGAACGCAGAAGCTGTTCGGCTTTCCGGCTCCTCCGCAGAGTGGACTGCCGCCGCTCTTCTCCCTGTTCGGGTTCGGCGCGATCCTCGAATTCGTCGGCGGCCTGCTGATCCTCGTCGGTCTGTTCACGCGGCCTGTCGCCTTCATCCTGGCCGGCGAGATGGCCGTGGCCTACTGGATGTTCCATGCGCCTCAAAGCTTGTATCCGGTGCTGAACGGCGGCGACGCGTCCATCCTGTATTGCTTCGTATTCCTGCTGCTGGTCTTCACCGGCCCGGGGGCTTGGAGCATCGACGGCGCCCGGCGGCCTGCAGGTCCCCGGCACTCCTGGGAGCGCTGATCCAAATCCATTGAGAAGGCGGCGCCGGATCGGGATGTCCGGCGCCGTTGACCTGTCGATGTATCGTAGCATCGCGGGTGACTACCTCGAAAGGGCTGTGCCCTGAGGCCTCTTGTGCAGGAAGCTTGTCTGGAAAGGTCTTTATCAACCTCTAGATTTCTTCTTTAAGGCGGCCTGACCTCGGCTCCGGAACAGGATCGCTGCCGAAGGATTTGTTGCGTAGGATTTGTTGCGTAGGATTTTGAGACAATGGCCGAGATCATTGCATTTAAGGATCTTAAGAAGATTGCCGACAGCTGCGAGGTGCTCTCCCTTTTCGAGCCCAGGCGGCCTTCCAGGTCCCAGACGACCGGCAGGACGTTCGAGTATCCCAGCTCACGCCCGTTCATATCGGGAAACCTGACGGACCTGTTCGAGCAGGCAAACGCTGTGGTGATGCGCCATTACCATGGCGACCCTAAGGTGCCGGGTGCCGTGGCAGAGAAATGCCTGGAGCTTATCCAAGCTCTGGAGGACCATGCACAGCCGGAATGAGATTACCTTCGGCTGCTCCCCAGGCCTGCTTTGGGATGACCGGGCTGTGAAGGCCGTTAACTGTAAGTATGGGAATACTCCGGCGTTCTCATTGCTTCGTTGACTTCATAATCCTGACTGTAGAAAGCTGCACCGACCAACATGATATGTGGCGGGTTGAGTTGCAGCGGTCCAAGCAACTCAAAGGCATGATGCCCTCCTGCCAGGCTGGTGAAAATCCGGCGGTTCCCAATCCTTAGATTTTCGTGAATTCGATCTTGGTTGCGCGGCCGTTCATACAAGGGCTCGCGCTTGGAATCGTCCTGGTGTCGACGTGTTGAAGAGATTTTTGTCTGCTAATTCTACGGGATTGCCTTTTCTCCGCGGCGTTCTTTTGCCGGTCCTGCTCGTGGCTCTCACGACAGTATCTCTCGGAGCCTTCTCGATTCTGTGGGCCGTCAACAAAAGCAATGACGTGTCCGCCGAGCGCCAGCTTCGAACCACGGATCGCAGCATACGGGCTATCGTCCAGGAACTTGCCCAGCAGCAGGAGATGGTTGCCGTTTGGGACGATGCGGTGCTGGAACTCAACAAGAGCCCGCGGGATCTCAAATGGCTTGATGCCAATCTGGGGGTTTGGCTGAGCAAAACTTTCGGTCAGGATGAAGTCTACATTCTGGACGAGCGAAACGAGCCGATCGATGCAACGATCGATGCCGCTCGGGTGTCCACACACAACTTCGAGCGGGTGCGTTCCAGCATCGGCGCGCTTGTCGCGGGAATTCGGGGAACCTCAAGCTCGCCGCACCACGATCATGTGGAGGAACTTGCCGAGGCAGCCTACCTGACCAGCGGAAAGGCTGTTCACGACGCTCATCTGCTGAAACTTCTTGGCCGGCCTGCGGCCGTGAGCGTGATGAAGATCATCCCTGAATCCGATGCTGTTCCTTATCCGCATGGAAGGGAGTATCTCCTGGTCAGCATCCGGTTTCTCGATGGAAGCTTCATCAAGCAGGTTTCCGAGCGGAACCTGATCGAGGGATTGCGCTTCTCCGTCACGGACAGCCCGCAATCGGGCGAGGTGTCGGTGCCGGTTCGGTCCGATGTGGGCGATCTGATCGGCTATTTTGTCTGGAAGCCTGAACTGCCGGGGGATCGCGTTCTCAGCTCCGTCGGTCCGGCAACTGCGGCTGCCGCTGTGATCATTCTGTCGCTGCTTGGACTGCTCGTATGGAAGTTGAGGCGATCCATGGCGGCCCTCGAGCGAACCGTTCTCGAGCTGCGCGCCAGCGAGGCGCAGGCTCATCACCTGGCTTTCCACGATGTTCTCACCGGCCTGCCAAATCGTGCGTTGTTCGAGGACCGCCTGAACCATGCGGTCACCCGTACCCGGCATGCGGGGAAGATCGCCGTGATGATGCTCGATCTGGACCGGTTCAAGCATGTCAACGACACCCTCGGACATCATGCAGGGGACAATCTCATCCGCGAGTTGTCGATCCGCCTGTCGAAGTTGATCGGAGCGCAGGACACCATTGCCAGGCTGGGAGGCGATGAGTTCGCCATCGTGCAGGCATCGGTTGCGGACGAGGATGACGTAAGAGCCCTTTGCGATCGTATCCTTGCCGTTGTCGAGGAGCCCTACGACGTTATCGGCCATCAGGTTTTTGTTGGAATCAGCATCGGCGTCGTCATCGCGCCGGATGCAGGTCACGATCGCATCGATCTTCTGAGAAAGGCCGATATCGCCCTTTACCGCGCCAAGGCAGAGGGCCGCAACCGGTACCGGATCTTCACGCCGGAGATGGATGAGACCGTCAACATCCGCAAGACGATCGAGGATGACCTTCGCGAGGCCCTTGCCACGGGCGAGGGGTTGGAGGTGGTGTACCAGCCGCAGATTGCCTTGGGAGGAGGAGCGATCGTCGGCGTCGAGGCTCTGGCACGCTGGCGGCACCCGGAACGGGGATGCATTCAGCCGAGCCAGTTCATCCCTGTGGCTGAACAGACTGGCTTGATCAATCAGCTGGGCGATTGGGTTTTGCGTCGGGCTTGCGCCGCGTCGCGCCGTTGGCCGAACATCTTTGTCTCCGTCAACCTGTCTCCCGTTCAGTTCCGCTCCAAAGGCTTTGCCGAGCGCGTCATTCGGATCGTTGGCGAGTATGATGCCGACCCCCGCAGGATCGAGCTTGAAGTGACGGAGAGCGTGCTCCTGGATGAGGAGGGGGGAACGATCGAGGCTCTGCGCATGCTGCGGGGTGCGGGCTTCCGCATCGCCTTGGACGATTTCGGCACGGGCTACTCAAGCCTGGGCTACCTGCACCGCTTCGATGTCGACAAGATCAAGATCGACCGCTCGTTTACGCAAAGCCTGGGGCAGGGCAGCAAGGCAGCGGCCGTCATCAAGGCCATCGTGTCGCTCGGGCACGCAATGGACCTGACCGTGACGGCCGAAGGCGTCGAAACGGAGGTCCAGAAGAACTTCCTTCATACGGCAGGCTGCAATGAAATGCAGGGATACCTGTTCTCCAGGGCCCTTTCCGCCGAGCATGTGACACGCATGCTGAGCCGGGCACCATCCAAGAACAGTCAAGGACATATGGGCATATCGCCGCTGCTCAACATAAGTTAAATCAATACACGCCGAGCATATTAGTCCTAAATGCTGTATCGTGACCGGACTTTAAGAAAATATGCCTGTGACTAGATTTCTGACCGCGCGATATTACTCAGAGTTACCCCCTTCGAGACCTGCAGACCAAAGGAACTAAACCTTTTCCCGCCCGTTCTTGCCACGCCTGGTTCGATACGCACGGACCGGTTTCCTGGATATAGCCCCTCTTCACCAAGGCTGTTTTGCCTGCATCGTTCAGGTGATCGACGGCTTTATCCTTGATGCCAATTGCGGAACACCATAAGGGGCAGAACAAGCATGGGTCACGATGTCGTCTATAAAGAGCAAATTCTCACCATCGCTCAGGATCCATTTCAGCACGTTACGACTGTTCTGATTTGCCGAAACACCCTTCTCCGAACCGGTATCAGCCATATTCTTGCAGGAACGCGGTTCGTCCTCTCGGAAGAGACCTATGAGGATCCGGCAAGCCTTTCTGCTTTTGCCGACAACATGCCTGTGCTCTTCCTGATCTGCGAGAACTCCTCACCTGAAGAGTACATTGCGACCGTCGAGAAGCTGAAGGCGCAATGCCCCTCGGCTCGTGCGGTGATCCTGGCCGACAAGATCGAGCCTCGTGCTGCCGTGCAGGTCTGTCAGTCGGGTCTGGACGGTGTCTGCCCGACGACCATGGAGCGCCATGCGCTGATCAAGGCTCTTGAGCTCGTTATGCTGGGCGAAATCTTCATTCCGGCTGCCATCGGTCTCAGCCTCATGGAGCAGGCAACATCCGGCAGCCTGGCGAAGGCTCCGTCCTCGATTGCTCCTGCGCCGGCAAACGACGGTTCGATGATGCCGAACAAGTTGTCCGACCGCGAGGCTCAGATCCTGCGCTGCCTGACCCAGGGGGCTTCGAACAAGCTCATTGCACGGGAACTCGGTGTGGCCGAGGCGACGGTCAAGGTCCACATCAAGGCGATCCTGAGAAAAGTGAAAGCCGTCAACCGGACCCAGGCGGCCATGTGGGCGGCAGGATACCTGAACTCCGCATCGAACGACGTGCCCCTGGTTCCCGGCGAGTAGGGCGCAGATCACCTGTGCCCCACTGACGCAGTTGTCCCGATGCGAAGCCCTGATTAAATGCCTCTGTCCGAAGCGAGCCGGTTCAATTCGCCATCTACCCCTATTGGGGTAATTCATATGGTGGATTGCGGATCAGTGGAGACCGGCTGTAAGCCTGACCTTACCCTGTAGGCGAGCCGGCCAATTTCTATCCATGTAAGCGTTCCACGCCTCAGGTCTGAACAAAAAACAAATTACCTGAGCACATCAGTGGGGCATACATGAACTATCAAGTCGAATTGGTCGCTCGCGCATTTTACGATGCCGAGCACGAGGGATCGTCATGGGACGGCGAGGCGGAGAAGCTCAAGCAGGAGTTTCGCGGATACGCCCGCAACGCCATCGACCTTCTCCGCGAGGACATCGGAGTCCTCCTGCTGGCCTTGGAGCGGGCCTCCGCTGAAGAGCGCCCATCCGGCGCAAGAGCGGCCGCATAACTGCTTTCATTCTCAATCGCGCTAATATCACCCTACGATCTTGAGGATCGGCTGTTCGAAGCACGATCCTCAAGATCCGTCCGAAGCGGCTGCCGCATCCACGGGGCGATGGCCGCGATGCCATCACCGATCGCCTGCAGAGTCAGTGCGCATCCGGCGGCAGGTCTGCAAGCCGCTTGATCTCGAAGATCACCAACATCAGAAAAACCGACATCACCACGAGGCCGATGGCGCTGGTGAAGACGCTTGCACTCACCCCCGATGCCGAGGAAACGAGAGCCAGCAGAATCAGGAAGGGCAGGCCGAGCGCAATAGCCAGAACAGCAATAAGAGGCCGTGACATAGGGGCAATTCCCGACGAGTGAAACGAAGCATCTTAGTAGCCTGGCAATCGTGGAGAAAGTGAGATGGAGGCCTCACTCTTCTGCTCCTGGTGGGAGCGGACGGACCGGCGCGATGCGGCAGGCCCTCAAGGACGGGTTCCAAAAATGTCGGCAGTGGGTCATCCTCAGAGCCCATCAATGAAGGCCGACAATGAGCCCCTCTTCCGCGTCTCTGCTTTTGAGCAGTCTTGAGCGTCCCGCACGGGCGCTGGTCATCGGCGCCTCGGGCGGCATCGGATCGGCCGCCACAAGCTTGCTGGCACAGGATGGGTTCGAGACCGTTCATGCTTTTTCCCGCTCAGGGCGCAATCCGGAAGGCCCCGGTGTCCAAGGGGGCACGATCGACCTTGAAAGCGAAGCCAGCATTGCGGCCGCCGCTGCGAGGATCGCGCAAGGCGCGCCCCTTCGCCTGATCCTAGTGGCCACAGGGCTGCTTCACGATGCCCATCTTCAGCCCGAGAAAACCTACCGGGCGCTAGACCCCGAGCACCTCGCCAGGAGCTTTCGCATCAATGCAATCGGTCCTGGCCTCGTGGCCAAGCACCTGTTTCCTCTCATGCCAAGAGACCGAAAGAGCATCTTCGCCGTCCTGTCCGCCCGGGTCGGCAGCATCGAGGACAATCGTCTTGGAGGGTGGTATGGCTACCGGGCTTCCAAGGCTGCCCTGAACCAGCTGGTGCGCACCCTGGCCATCGAACTCGGCCGCGGGAAGCCGGAGGCGGTCTGCGTTGCCCTCCATCCCGGAACGGTCGACACAGCCCTCAGCCACCCGTTTCAGGCCGGTGTGGAAACCGACAAGCTGTTCACGCCGCCCTATGCGGCAGAGCGGCTGCTTTCTGTTGCCAATACCCTGACGGCCGCGCAGAGCGGTCAACTCATCGCCTGGGACGGGCAGAGGATCCCCTTCTGAACCGCTCCGGTCTTCTGTTGACCGCATTCCCTTGCGGCGAACCGGATCCACTTCACCGAAAAAGCTCAAGGGGCTGTGTCAGATTGCCTGAGGATCCGGCCCGTCCGGCCAGCGTTCTCTCCGCTGGAGGCACCCCGTGTTGAACGCTCCCCTGAACGCCGCCGGAGCAGAAGCTCATCCGGCTGAAGACCGCCCCGCCCCGAAGCTGTGGCGGCCGCGGCGGGTGCTCGTCACCCCTGCGGCGCTCGAATGGGAACACGGCCGCGCCATCGTGGAGCGGGCCGCCGCCTTCGGCTCGGAGGTGGTCGAGCTGAAAAGCAACCGCCTGACGGGGCTTGCCGAGGGAAGCGCCCGGCAGGCCTATGTGAATGCCAAGACCACCCTTGCGGTCGTGGTTGCGCCTCCCGGCAAGCGTCGGCTGCAGCCGATCCCGCCCAGCGCGGATTGGCGCGTGGATCTGGCGGAGGGCTGTCCCGCTCACTGCCAGTACTGCTATCTGGCAGGCTCCCTCGCCGGGCCTCCCGTGACGCGGGTCTACGCCAATCTGCCGGAAATCCTGGGCAGCCTGTCCGATTATGCTGGACGGGGAGAGATTACGTCCCGCTCCGCGGAGAGATCCCATGAGGGCACGACCTTTGAGGCGTCCTGCTACACGGATCCGTTAGGGATCGAGCATCTCACCGGCTCGCTTGCCGCGACGATTGCTCATTTCGGGGCATGGCAGGCACCCGTGCAGCTGCGCTTCACCACCAAATACGATGCCGTCGAGCCTCTCCTGAGCCTCCGGCACAACCGCCAGACCCGGATCCGCTTCTCGGTCAATGCCCAGCCGGCTGCACGCTTCGAGGGCGGCACCGCGCCTGTTGCGGCGCGTCTCCGGGCGCTGCGGCAGGCGGCTCTTGCGGGTTACAGGGTCGGTCTGACGATCGCACCCATCATGCCCATCGAAGGCTGGCGCGAGGCCTATGGCGCGCTCCTGAGGGAGGCAGCCCTAGCCGTGGAAGGCATTCAAGGGCTCGACCTGACAGCCGAACTGATCACCCACCGCTTCACTCCCGGCTCCAAGGATGTGCTGAACGGATGGTATCCGGGATCCAGCCTGGAGATGGACGAGACGAAGCGGGCGCAAAAGACGACGAAGTTCAAGTCGCTCAAATACGTCTACACGCCCGACGTGATGAAGGAGATGCGCACCTTCTTCGAAGAGGCCATGAAAGACTGCCTGCCTTCAGCGCGGGTCTTGTATTGGACGTGACGGAGGAGGCGGGCTTCAACGGAGGCTTTGGAAAATGGCGGAGAGGGGGAGATTCGAACTCCCGATACGGTTGCCCGTATGCCGCATTTCGAGTGCGGTGCATTCAACCACTCTGCCACCTCTCCGGGGTGCGAAGGCGTGTAAGCCCGCTGGTTGAGGCCGGGTGGATATCATGGGCTTGGCGGCTCTTCAAGCACCAAAAAGCAGGTTTCTGATTGACAAGCGAACGGACAATCCGTAGGTAAGCCTCCTCTATGGGC